>NZ_JAAHFZ010000027.1:0-4418 GCF_010672795.1 Moorena sp. SIO1G6 | reverse complement strand
TCTTCCCAAGTGCTCAGCCTCAGTGCCGGGACTCATCAATTGCGCCTGGATGTACTGAGTGGGGGCTTCAACATCAACTACATTGATTTGATTCCGGTCTCACCATCTGTGACCCCAACTCCTGAGGCTGAGCCTGAACTAGACCCACCAACTGTCAACTTCGGTAACGTAATTAATGGTGGTACAGGTAACAACACGTTTAATGGGGGCAACGGAATTGATACTATAACTTATGTTCAGGCAAACGGCTCTATCATTGCCAACCTGGAAACTGATATCGTCACTCACAAATTTGCCACTTCACCTGACACGCCGTTTAAGATTATGCCCCTAGGTGATTCCAACACCTTCGGCTTGCCTGGTCGGGATTGGGGAGATACAGCAGCTTACCGTGATGATTTGTGGAATTTATTAGTCGATGATAGTTTCAACATAGATTTTGTTGGCCCCCGGTCTACTGGACCCGATGGCTTTGATAAAGACAATGCGGGATTTGGGGGATGGAGAATTCGTGATATTGCCAATAATGTTAATGGTTGGTTAAACACTTATCAGCCAGATATGGTGCTGTTAATGATCGGCACCAATGACATACTCAAAGGTGACGATGTTAGCAATGCACCATTACGGCTTAGTAATCTGATTGATCAGATTACTAATCAGTTACCAAATACAGAGCTTTTGGTAAGCTCAATCCCACCACTTGGTACAAATCCAGAGCAACCGGACAGTGATTTTATTCCAACTCCAGCACAACAACAGCAGGGCATAGATTTTAATTTATCTATACCCGATATTGTCAGTGACAAGGTCGAGGAAGACAAAAACGTAACTTTTGTCGATGTTTACAGTGCCTTAGTGCCCAGTGATTTGCCAGATGGTGTTCACCCCAATGTAGAAGGTTATGGAAAGGTTGCTGATGTTTGGTACAACAGCATTCTGAATACTAATAGTGGTGAAGATACTCTTAATGATATTGAAAACATGATTGGCTCACCTTATGACGATATTTTAATAGGTGATGGAGATGTCAATATCATTAATGGTGGTGGTGGTAATGACCTACTAACTGGAGGTGCTAGTGACGACATATTTGTCTTAGCCCCAGGAGAGGGAACTAAGACCATTACTGATTTTGTAGTTGGTGAAGATTGGCTGGCACTATCTGGTGGTTTAAGGTGGGAGCAGCTGACAATCACTCAAGGTACTGGTTCCAATACCAATGATACCTGGATTATCAATGGTGGTGAACAGTTAGCTTTACTAAATCGGGTGCAAGCAACAACTATCACGTCTGATGCTTTCACCCTGGTTTAGTAGACTTAGCTATAGCATTTACAAATAGATCATAAGGCGTTGCTGAATTTAAGTATGAATTTATTTGTATTATTTGGCTACTGCCTCCTAAATCCCCATCTGTAAAAAATCGAAGCATCCGCTAATTCTCCCCAGTATTTGGCGGCGCGGGACTTTGAGAGTTTCCTTCCCCCCAGTATTGGGGGGTTAGGGGGGCGAAATCATACCCATAATCAGCAACTGCGGTCTCGGAATCATAATCAAGTCTTTGTTTTGGGTAAGAGATATTGGTAGATTTGAAAGCTATAAAGTATATTTTTCGATAATTTATTTTACGCCCAAACCTGTGGCAATACTCCAGTTATTTCTCGTCTTTACGAGAGTTAAAAAAAGCTACTGATAAATTTAATAACAGTCATTATATCACCCGTTAGGTAACTTAGTTTATGAATATTCTTGCCGTTATTCCTGCTCGCTATGATTCAACTCGTTTTCCTGGCAAACCCTTGGCAATGATTGGCGATCGCCCAATGGTGCAGAGGGTTTATGAAGCAGCTAAACGTTGTCCTGATTTCACTAAGGTGGTAGTTGCCACTGACTCTGAATTAGTTGCGGATTGTGTGGGGAAGTTTGGGGGAGAGGTAGAAATGACTAGCTCAGACCATGCTACTGGTACTGACCGGGTTGCAGAAGTAGCTCAACGTTATCCGGAAATGACGGCAATAGCCAATGTCCAAGGAGACCAACCTTTTGTTACTGCTCAGATGCTGACCCAGCTGGTAAGTCCCTATCTCAAAGGGGAGTTTCCTGCAATGACGACTCTTGCTTGTCCTCTGGATATGGCAACAAACTATCAAGACCCTAACTCAGTCAAGGTCGTATGCGATCGCAAAAGTCACGCCCTCTACTTTTCCCGCGCTCCCATTCCTTACTTCCGTAATTCTGGAGATGCACCTGTATTTCACCATCTCGGACTCTATGCTTTTGAGCGAGATTTCCTGAGCAAATATGCTCAACTGTCACCCACACTCCTAGAGGAGTGTGAAGGCTTAGAGCAGTTGCGAGTACTGGAACATGGATTTGCGATTCGGGTGTGTCTTACTGAAAGGGCAGTTTTGGAAATTAATACCCCTGAGGATTTAGTGCAGGCTCAAGCCTTGATTATGGCACCAACTGCATAGCACTCTAAAGGCTTTGGCTCAAAAAGTAGCTGATTCTATGACAACCTCTCAATTTGTGGCACTACCTTAATGATTAAGGAACTACGTATTATTTCTGGTCCTGTATCAATTTCTCAGTTCAATCTGAATCGATTAAGAGAAAATGACCCTCAAATATTAACTGCTTGCCCTAATCCACCGCCAGAGGCTGTAAAGGCAGGTAAAGCTATTCCCGTCCCAATGGGAGAATTCTCTATTGATATTATTTTAGATAAATTACCCAGTGATTTTTATCCTGATCTAGTGCAGATGTCTGCCAGGAATATGCACTTCATGCCGCGAGGACTTGATAAATTAACATGTCCAAAAGTCATGAAAATTGGGGATACTTTTCACTGGGGTGATGAGTCTCTAAGTGGCATGATTAGATACTGCCAAAGCTTTGACTGTGATTACCATTGGGTCTATCAGGGGGTTCAACATTTACATTTCTTTGTGGAAGCAGGTCTGAAAAATGTCTTCTGGTTACCAGGAACTCCTGTCATTGAGCACTATGTTCCTCAGAAGAAGGAAGCCAAATCCTACGATATTATTTTCCGAGGTTCTCAGTCATCACTGCACGTCTACCGCAGCAACCTACTAAAGTTCCTGCAGGATAATGGCGTCAAAATTGATATCAGTCGCAAGCCATATCTTGAATCCTTAGAGGACTACAGTAAGTCCCGGATAGTATTGAATTGTGGTTTAAATGGAGATACAAATCGCCGGATTTTTGAAGTACTCATGGCAGGAGGTTTACTACTAACAGACCGTCTCAGTCCTCAGTCAGGTTTATTTTCTCTATTTGAAGAAGGGGTTCACCTAGAGTGCTATGATAGTGAAAATGAGCTGCTGGATAAGATTGAGTTTTATCTAAAGCATCCTGAGCAAGCAGAAAAAATTGCTATAGCAGGTCATCAAAAGCTGATAGATTGCTACAGTCAACAAGCAATACAGCAAAAGTTATACCGCTACATCTTACAGGGTGAGATTGAGCCGCCTTTCCGTTTAGAACATGACACACGGGTGCTGCACATTAATCAGCCGATAGACGAAAAAAAATTTGTCATTCGTTTAAAAATTTACGAGCTGATTCAAGAAATCCATCGGCTTAACTCTCGAATCAAACTTCTCTACTGGAAAGGTAGAAATAAAGAGCTACTGTCAGATTTAGCAGACTTGCCACGGTTAGATATTACTTATGCTAATACTACAGAAGCTTTAGCAGATGTCAAAACTTGGTGCTCCAAGGTTGAGGTTAAAGACCAGGTTCAGCTACAAAGTCTGCCTTTAGAGCTGACAGGGGGCAAACAATTTCAGATGGTAATGGTGGATTTGCCGGATAAGCTGCTATCTATCAAGGAGCTTCTGGTAGAGATTGAACCACAACTCCCTGAATCGGGATTTTTATTAGTGGTAGGAAAAGCTACAATTTTCACAAAAGTAATGTTAAGCATACTAGCAAGATGGTCTGGTTTATTACCGATCAGAATTTGTGCAGCTAATTCCCACCATCAGTTAGGAGTAGGAGCCTGTTTGGTTTACCAAAAACTGACTAGACCTTCTCAAGCTCACTTAGTAAAGTCTACACCAAAACTGTTTGTACCCAAGCTGAGTCTTAAGGCGAAGGTAAGTCAGGGATTGTCCTCCCTGCCATTAGTGAACTGGACAAAGACGTTAATCAGAAATTCAGGATTAATTAAAAACTAATTCAATCCTGAATTAGTTAGATATAAAAGTATTATTTAAATAATAAAAAAATTAGTTTAAACCGTCAGTAAAAAAATCTAGTAATCCTGGGGGGGCGACATGAGAGCTAAAAAGTAGACTGTATAAGCTTCATAGCTCTCATACCTCGTAAATAATGATCGAGCTTATGACGACTTAAATGCATCAAATTTTCAACTAATCCCCAACATTTAT
>NZ_JAAHFZ010000026.1:0-93555 GCF_010672795.1 Moorena sp. SIO1G6 | reverse complement strand
AGATTAGCGATCGCACTCTTATACACACTTAACTCTTTTTGTCAATTTAGGGCGATCGCCTCTCTATGCACACTTGACTCTTTTTGTCAAGTTTTATGTTAAGAAAGATGTTTATAAAGCATAGCTTTTTAAGGGGGATTTAGGGGGATCGGTTTCTTTTTAAGGGGGATTTAGGGGGATAAGTTTCTACCTCATGGCAGAGAGAATAGCTATAACTAGTAATTTTCACGATAGCGCTGGGAGCAGTAGCTCCTAAAACAGACAAGGTTTAATGAGCGCGGAGATTGTAACGATAAAATAGAAATTACTGATTTGCTATAATAACGTAAGCTATCACCTTATGCGCTATGGGCAGGATTGAGAAAAAAAAAGAAGCAAACGCTAATATTCGCCAAGTTTTGACTGAGCGTTTAGCTCAAGCAGAAATCATTTCTTTGGAAGTTGAATCTCCCAATAATGAACATCCTTGGATGGAATTTTCTGGTATGTATGCAAATAACCCTCTGTTTGATGAGGTTTTAGCAGATATAGCAGCCTATCGTGATGAAATTGATGCAGAAATAGAAGGAAAATGCGATTCTCTGAAAGAGACGCTACGGGAACGCTAATCTCTAAAAGCGATTCTCTGAAAGAGACGCTACGCGATCGCGTCCAAAAATCTTGATTTTAGGGGATTGACCAAATTAATAGTTTGTAGATTTAGACAAAATTACTTTGATTTAGGGGTCTTGACAAATTCCTTTACTTGTGAATCTAGGCGTGAGCATATTTAAGGATATTTATATTCAACCATATTAATTAAAGTTGATTAATATTAAGGTTGATTAAGGTGCATTGTTATTGAGTAAAAAGCCAGTTATTATCTAAAGGTTGTCAGCGACAAACGTCTGATATATGTAGATACTTAGCACAGCTAAGTGGTAGAAAATTAACTGAACGAGCAGAGTATGAGTATACAGCAAAGAACAGCAGATCCTCAAAACCCAGAATTTCAACAGTTTCTCGCGACTATCAATCAGTGGTACACTGAGGACACCAAAGGTTTTAAAACCTATTTCGATGCAGCGGTGGAAAATGTCAAACCAATTCCTGAGGAAATTTTAGAAGATGATCCACAGGGAACTTACACCTATGATTGGCGAAACAAAACAATAGATGACCTGTGCCAATTCTTTACAGATTGGTACGTTTGGGAACCATTAGTTCCCACTGGATTAGATTACATTCAAAAGTTTAGCTGGCTATATTATAAAAATGAATACGGCTTGGCCTTTGTGACCAAAGGTGCTGGTTATCAGATGACCGCAGATTTTGTAGAAGTGCGCGGCAAATACTTTGATTCTACTGACTCCCAAGAACTTATTCAAACATGGGTTAATGATCTTGGTGGTGCAACGGCAGTCTGTTCTGAGTTTTATTGTCCAAATGAGCAAGACCCTTATCTAGGATTTGAGAATTTTAATCAATTTTTTGCCCGGAATCTAAACCCAGAAGCAAATCCCAGACCGATTACTTCACCAGATGACGACTCTGTAGTGGTGGCTCCAGCAGATAGCGTTATCAATATGATTGTTAACGACTTAACCCTAGAAACAAAAATTGCTGTAAAAACAGTATATTTGAATGTTGTGGAGCTTTTAAATAACTCAAGTTTTGCCCAACACTTTGATGGAGGTACAGCTGTTTCTTGTATCCTCATGCCGGATACCTATCATCACTACCATGCACCCGTATCTGGCACGGTTGTAGAATCTAACGAAGATGTCGCAGGCGAATATTTTGGTATCGATAATTTTCCGGGCTTGTTGAACGATGACAACGTTGGTTATGGATATTCCTACAGTGTATTTGAACATTTTCGTCGGGGCTATTTAGTAATCGAAACCGCCAACTATGGTCATGTGGCGATGATACCAGTAGGATTGAACACCATCGCCTCAGTGATATTTGAAGATCGATTCAAGAATGTCACTTCTGAAAACCCCGTTCCGATTACAAAAGGCGAAAAAATAGGGTATTTTCAGTATGGTGGCTCCTTAAACATTCTTTTGTTTGAAAAAGATCGTTTCCCCTCATTAAATATCCTGCAAGGGCAGCAAATCGGATTCCTGCTTGGCGAAGCCGAAGCAAAAGTGAAGTTAACCAAGACACGGAAGAGTCGTTTCTTGAATCGGATTGCTTATTTAGGCAGATAAGCAATTTATCGGGAGCATATCAATTTTGGAGTCAAACCACCAGCTGCTATTATCCTTAGGAATAGCGGCGTTACTTTCGCCAGACATTCCATACATTATTGATATGCCTCCTTCCCTTTTCTTATATAGCGGTTTTTAGTCTAATGAGGTACACAGGCTTTTTTCCCTATTGCCTATTGCCTATTGCCTATTGCCTCTTGCCTCTTTTCTGTTCCCTGTTCCCTAAAAACAGAAACTTTGTACCTCACCAAATTAAAAACCGCTATACAACCCCAGACCAAGAGCTACAACCAATATGTACAGACTGTACTAGGATCTGGTTTCACCGACTTCATCGTTTTGTCCTGATCGTAGTCAAAGGTTCTCTCACAAAAGCCACTTTCACTCTCCAACGCACAATTCAAAACAGTTTTATAATTTTTGTAATGATGATTGTCTATAACATCAAATTTACCCATTAAGTTGTCTCGAGAAAATGAAACTAGATAGGCATAGGGCAAATGCTGATATCCTTCATATTTAAATGGGTCACAAGGAACTTTGTCATAAACATTTTGGATACGAATAGTTCGGGTCTCCGGGTTTTGTTGCGGTGCCTGTTGTTGATAAAATTCTACAAATGCTTGGTTGCCTACACGAGGGGAAGCATAGTTGTAGCTTGCAGACTTGATATCTGGTCTAGACAACGCCATATCAAGTGTGAAGAAAGTGCTCAGTGTAGAGCCTAAACTATGGCCAGTAATATACAGAGTATCGATCGGTTTTTCAGATGCTTGGTATTTATCAACTAGGGCAAACACCTGATTCTGCATCGAGGGTGTGTTCCCATCACTATTGGAATAGATATGGTAGAAACCTGATTCAACCCTAAGCTTAGATGGCACTACAACATCTTCCTGATAAGGTACAAATGTTGTATGATTAACACCAAAAGTATCTATTAGATCCTCTGTGGAATAAGTACCTCTAAAGGCAAATATATAAGTGTAAGGAGACTGCTGAGATCGAAACACTACACCATAACACTCAACAGTTTTGTATTTATTAAAAATCGCATCAACACCAGTCCAGTAGTCTACAAAATCATAACCATCCGGTGGAGACACCTCAAGACACTCAGCAGGGTTTTGCTTATCAAAAGCATCATAAGTTAGAATGCTTGCTTGCACTAAAACCATGGCCCTGGTGGAATCAAGGTCAGCAGTTGTGAGGTAAGTAATTGTGTTATCCATCACGCATGCTTTCATTAGGATTGCTATATATAGCAATCCTATCTGATTTGTGAAAGAAATGGTCTGCTTTAAGGCAGGAAGCAGACGGCAGATGGCAGAAGGGAAGGGAGAAGGCACCAGTTTTTAACAATTCCAGTGATTTTACAAATAATTTAGGATTGCTATATAGGCTTCCTCCCCAGCAGCAAGGATGAAGCCAATGGCATTACTGTCGAGTCTTTTAAACTCTAGTCATGTAACTATTTTTTGCACAAAAGTCCATACAATTAATTGCTGCTTCAGAATTAGCAAAAGATGGATGCACGGTACATTTAAGACGATAATCACCAGTAAAAAACTGACAGTTAGAACAGGGAATTTGATGCAGTCGTTTGGCAACAGCAAAACTTTCTCGGACTGCTGACCAAACCGTCCAAGCTAGAATCATCATTATCCCCCAAGCCAAACAAAAACAAATCAGGTTTAGATAAGGCTGGAGGGCATAGATCAGTACGTAAAGGAGTTGAAACACAATTTAATAGACTTCTTGCAGAAGTCGGGAACAGGGAACAGGGAACAGGGAACAGAGAACAGGGAGCAGGGAGCAGGGAGCAGGGAGTAGGGAAGAGGGAAGAGGGAAGAGGTAAGAGGTAACACATTTTGTGTACCTCATAGCTATGATAAAAGCTATAATCTTTGCTCCTAATAACTAAAAGGGAATATCATCTAAATCGTGTTCATGACTAGGGCTACCAGAGGTTGGGTTTTGAGGAGATGAAGACCCAAAAGAAGAGTCAAAGCTTTGCTCAGTATTTTGTTCAGTGCTGGTATTGTTAGGATAAGAAACTGATGACGACATCCGATGTTGATCCATGGATACAACCTTATCATGAGGTGCGACCCGTGATGGCGAGCAATCCCTCGCCATCACGGAAAGCGCACCTATGGTTTGGGGACGGGATGGTTCTGGGGTCTGCTGGAAAGTTCTGTCCGAGGCCATGACTTGTGGCTCGAAGTGATCATCTGTTCCCAATTTGTGAATCCGGGAAACATAAAATTCTGCCCGTTTTTCCTTGAACCCTTCTGGTCGCTCAATCACATTCATCCTTAAGCTACCTTCAATCACCACGCGATCGCCTGTGGAATAGTTTGCTTTAATTTCATTAGCCAAATATTCCCCCCAACCTACCACTTTTAAGGTGGATGGAGCGTCCTCAGCCTTGACACCAGCGAATTGTACTAGCATCTGAGTCAGGGGTGTCTGATTATCTGAAGTGTAACGGAGTTCTGGATCCTGAATAATTTGTGCCATTAAAATGCAGCTGTTCATGTCCTATATCCCTTGTCCTTTCAGTGTTGACTCTTCATTATAGAACAAGCGTACCAATACTCTTGGCTTTTCTTTGATAGAACTTAAGCTACCAACAATTAACTACCAACAAGGGCATAGCGGTGACTTTTCTGAGGTCTACAAACACTCTTTAGGTGCGCTTTCCGTGATGGCGAGGGATTGCTCGCCATCACGGGTCGCACCTGAGAAAAGCCACCGCTATGCCTGTTAATAGCCGATCAATCGGATTTATGACACGGATTTATGACACGGCTGACGGTTGCGCTTCTACACCTTGTTCTTTTTCAACGAATTCCTGAACATGGTTGCGATAATGCTTGAGGTTTTCCTCTACCCAATCCCGGTCATCGCTGTTGGCAAAAATATGAACCAAGGGTTCGCCAGCATCAGGTAAAATCAACACCCAGTTATCATTTTGCGGGTTGATAATTTTAACGCCATCAACAAGTTCGAGCTGCTCACTGGGATGGGTTTCCACCAGATGACGCATCAGGCTACCCTTAACTGTCCAAGGACAGCGCAGAGTAACGGTTTTGTACCATACGCGGGGGAGTTCGGCACGAATATCAGCAAGCGATCGCTCTTGCACTGTCAGCATTTCGATCAACTTGGCGATTCCAAACATGGCATCAAAGCCTGGATGTAGTTGGGGGAAAATAAAGCCCATGTCCCAACTACCTCCCAATACCACATTGGGATTGCTTTGAGAAGCTTCCATCAGTGCTGTGGGGTTAGCTTTGGTGCGGATCACCTTGCCATCATGGCGTCGGGCAATTTGTTCCACCGCACTTGATGTCTGAACTGGAACCACCACAGTTCCCCTGGGATTAGAGGTTAACATAATATTGACCATCAGTGCAGTCAATACCTCACCTCGAATCGAGATTCCCGATTCATCAACCAAAATCAGCTGTTCCCCATTAGCAGAGACCTGCACGCCAAAATTAGCTTTTAGAGCCTCGACCACCTGACCAAGCTGATTGAGCAAACTCTCTCGTTCTTCTGTGGAGATAGCTGTTTGTTTCAAACTGGCATTGAGGACTACTGCATCAGCCCCAAATTTCGCTAATAGTTGGGGTAACACGGCACCAGAGACGGCATAAGCATAGTCAATAACTACCTTAGCACTACTGTTGCGAATTGCCTCTACATTGAGATGCTTCTCAAAGGCAGTACCGTAGATATCGATTAACTGGATCGGGTAGTTAACATTACCGATATCATTGATCTGGACTCGTCTTAGGTCTTCTTTAAAGTAAGCCCCCTCAATTTTTTTCTCTTTACCCTTGCTGACATTAATTCCCTTGGCATCAATAACTTCGATCAAGATATGATCTGGTCGGTCAGGATGCACGCGCACATGGATACCTCCCTCAACCCCTAGGGTTGGTATCACGGTGCGAGCCACAGGAATTGCGGTTGCATCTAGGTTCTGGACATCAATACCTACAGACATCAATCCCCCAATCAAAGACCGGGTCACCATGCGACAGATACTACGCTGGTCACGGGAGAGTGATACTTGGGAGCCTAGTTTTAAGGTAGACCCATAAGCAGCTCCCAACTTAACGGCAAATTCCGGAGTAATATCGATGTTGGCTAAGCCTTGGACACCCCGCTGACCAAAAAGATTCCGTTGGGCAGTGTTGCCCCAAATTAAATTGATATTCAATGTTGCACCTGATTCTATAGTTTTATTTGGCCAAACCCTTACAGTGGGACTAATTTGAGCTTCTTCTCCCACTTTAGACAGGGAACCGACAACGGCACCTTCGAAAACCTGAGCACGACGGTCTACCCGAGTTCCCCTGGAAATGGTGCAGGCACTGAGATTCACCTCTTCACCAATCAACGCTCCATTCCAAATAATTGGTCGTTTCAGGTTAGCGTGGGCAGAGATGGTAACATTATCGCCAATTACTGTTCCTGCTTCGATGTGGGCGTTTGGCCCAATCCGGCAGTTGCTACCAATTAGTACTGGGGTTTCAATCTTGGCAGTAGGGTCGATATAGGTATTTTGTCCCACCCACAGTCCTGAGGATTGTTCTGGGTAAGCAAAGTCTAGTGTGACCTTATTCATTAAGCCGTCATACTGGGCTTCTCGGTAAGCCTCCAGGTGACCAACATCACACCAATATCCCTCAGCGACATAGCCATACATTGGCTCATCTTTCGCGAGCAGTTTCGGAAACAGGTCTTTGGAAAAGTCACATTCCTCATTTGATGGCAGGTACTCTAGAACCGATGGTTCGAGAATGTAAGTGCCAGTGTTAACGGTATCGGAAAAAATTTCTGAGGTCGAAGGTTTTTCCAAAAATCGGCGGATGCGCATTTCCTTATCGGTGATCACCACCCCGAACTCAACGGGATTGGGAACGCGAGTTAGGATTAATGTCGCCTTTGATTTCTTAGCTTTATGAAATTCGATCGCAGCAGTCAAATCAAAGTCGGTGATGCTATCGCCACTAATGACTAAAAAGGTTTCATTGAGTAATTCGGAAATATTTTTAACACAACCTGCAGTCCCCAGAGGCTGTTCTTCTTCTACCGCATAGGTCATCTTTACCCCAAAGTCACTGCCGTCTTGGAAGTAGTCCCGCATGACATCTGGGAGATAGTACAGAGTGGCAATGACCTCAGTGATATTGTGCCGTTTGAGTAGATTAACAATATGTTCCGCAATGGGTCGATTCAGGATTGGCACCATGGGCTTGGGCAGATCACAGGTCAACGGTCTCAGCCGTGTTCCTGAACCACCAGCCATCAGCACTGCTCGCATAATTCCTCCTCTTTTAACCCGTTAAGGGGTTTGATCATGTTGTCTACGTTCATTTGTCTTTGTTATGGGCTTTTTTTAGTGAAGTACTTTCCTCCACAAACAGTGACTTGATCTCAAAACCGTGATTTTGGCATGCTAGCGTCGATAGTGAGTCATATAGGTGCGCTTTCCGCATCTAATTATTAAATTCGCCACGGGTCGCACCTAAAGAGTGCTTTCGACAAAGACTGGCGGAACCATAACTAACGTCACTGGTGTCGCCAATTTTCCTCCTCCCTGAGCAGAAAGATCGCGCGTTGACCCGCTGCTTCTTCACTCAGGTAATCATCACTACTGAGTTTGGCTAGTCTGTAACTCCTAAAGGTGACACCACATAATGAAGACTAGAGAAACTGGACCTGGATCAATGCTACTTTGAGCTGTAATCCGAATCAATTCGTAGGTGCGCTCTTACCATTAAGAATTAAATTCGCCAAGTAAGAGCGCACCTGTTGATTAACCTACACACTTATGGTATAGAGGTCATGGTCTAACACTTGCTTGATAAGCTAAAATTATCATTAATATAAAAATTATCTTATAAAAAGCACCGGAGGTGATAAACCATGTCACAATAACCAAATGTGTTCTACCCAGATTCATCGACGGTAGTTAAAACCGCCCCAAGGGCTCGCTTTTCCTCCCTGTCAGGCGAGACGCCTATCTTACTTGAGACGGGGTTTCCAAATATGGCAAGATTTTTGATGAATGGCTAACTTAATTGTCTTCGGGTTACTGGTAGTCTATGGGTATGGCGTGTGGAAATTCTGGAGGGGGTTTGAGCGGACTGACTTCAGCCGGAGCTTAACCAATCGGATATCCTTGTCACTGTTGTGGCCAGCTTTAATCGTTGCCAATAAGTCCTATCGCAAAAACTTTACTAAAGCCCTTAAGGGCAGATAGGAGTGGTAGATAGCAGTGGCCGTATTTGGCTGATTGGTGGAACCACAGAAAGTGTGACTCTGGCAAATGCGATCGCATCCAGGGGGATTCCCTCTACAGTAACCGTTACCACAACGGCGGCTAAATCCCTCTATCCCCAAACTCCAAATTTAAGGGTTCAAGTCGGACGTTTAGATACAAATGGGCTAGAGCAGTTTTTGGAGAAGCATGGTATTGTAGCGATCCTAGATGCCTCTCACCCCTATGCAGTGGAAATTTCCCAAATAGCGATTTCAGCGGCTTGTGCTCGGCATATACCTTACCTGCGTTTTGAACGGCAACAGCTAAGTTCTCAGGTAAGTTCTGAACTAGACAAATCACCAATAATTTATCTCAATAGTTTTCAAGACCTGATTGCTGGTAACTATCTCCATCACCAGCGGGTATTACTGACAATCGGTTATAAACATTTACCCTTATTCCGTGGTTGGCAAGAGCAGTCAACCCTATACGCCAGGGTTCTCCCGAGTGTTACTGCCATCGATGTAGCGATCGCATCTGGATTTAGCCCAGATCGAATTATTGCCCTGCGTCCTCCGGTACCAGCTGATTTGGAAAAGGCACTCTGGCATAACTGGGATATCTCTGTGGTTGTGACCAAGGCCTCTGGGGTTGCTGGCGGAGAAGATATCAAACGAACCCTAGCTGCTGAGTTAGGCATCTCCCTTGTTATCATTACTCGCCCAGTTGTTGATTATCCGCAGCAAACTAGCAATATATCTGTGGCATTAGAGTTTTGCCATCGTTATCTTTGAACTCTCCCCCCGTAAATAACAGGTAAGCATATGCGCTACGCGCACGCTACTTGAGGTGCCGTCAGCTGTCAGCCGTCAGCCTTGGCCAAAAGGCCACGCTACGCGAATGGCTCACGCTATGGGAACAGCTTAACATAAACCTATGCAGGCCTATGGCCACGCTACACGAACGGTAGAATTTAATAGTTCGAGATTAATCAGAATTGAAAGTCTGGGGATTTGCTCTTGGCCTTTGGCCAAGGCTGATGGCACCTCAAGTAGCACCATCTGTAGCCCATAGGCTGATGGCTGATAGCTGATACGCGACACGCTGATAGCTAATGGCTGATAGCTGATAACTGAATGCTTACTACCATTGCTTAAACCATAGCTGGTTCGAGTAACCTAATATTAGAAAAGTTGAATTCAGTAGCTGTCCGCCCTTTTTCCTCAATGGCATAAACCACTTGACTAGTCATAATATAATAATCACCAACTTTATCGAACCTGTCCTGAAACTCTCGTTTAGCCATCAAATCACCAGTTTTGGCATTACGAAAAATGGCATTGTAGCCTGAGGAAATATACCCTTCTCCTGTATCTAGGCTATCGTTGGTATTAATTGTAAAAGCCATCGGACCCATAACCCGACTGACATGACAAATTTCCTTCCCTCGGACTTTATAGTTAGAGCCCATGGCATCACCCTTGACAAAAATTTCTACTGCACCAGTAGAATCGTTTTCACCAAAGCTAAATTGGTTTTTCCCATGGGCTTTTTCAAAAGATGACCGCTTGCGGTGGGTTACAATATCCCGCATCTGGTTATAGACACTTTCTTTGACCTTTTCATCCTCAAACCCACTGACTTCAACACTGTGATCACCATTAATGATAACTTCACCAGTGTATACTTCATCACCTTGCTTAATTTCCAAGTCAGCTTTGTAACCAGGAAAATTTTCGTCCCAGGTGTAGCGGTTTTCGTAAGCCGCCTGGAACACTTCACGAGCTGTTTCGTTTTCGATCATAGTCTTGTTAAGTCAACCGATAGTTTATCCAAAGACTACTAATTCACTAATCTCTGACGGTGGTTATTATAGCATTACTGCTTTATATATAATCTTTAAATTGGGTGAGGTAGTTTCAGCTAACTTTAAGCTAAAACTAATCCTAACACTTTTCACCATTACTCCCAAATTGTTCATGCTTTGGAAGAAGTCTAGGTAAGTTTAGTTTAAATTTTCCATAAAAAGCTGGCAAATTATACCTTTAGGTTTTATAAAAAATGAACTGTTAAGCATTAACAGGATCTGCTGACTTTATTTTAATTCCATAGTTCTGACAGCTGCTCATCCTGTTCTGGTCACAAGGAACTATGGTTATTCAACCAGATTTGATCTAATTCTCCACCAGAGCATATCACGTAACCTTGCCAGCCTTAAGCTAACCCCCTAAGCCAATGAATTGCTTACCAGCTATCAGCCCTTGATCATGCCAAAGCTACTGGGGGCAGGGATTGTAAGGGGAACCATTAGAGTGGATGGTTAATCGATATCAGTTGCTTGATTGGAAATCATCACAGGAACTTGATAAAGAGGTACAGTGAAGGTAACTGTTGACCCTAAATTTTCCCCCATACTGAAAAAATTGACCACACCCCCCATGGTTTCAATCAGCTTTTGGGATATGACTAGACCTAAACCCGTGCCGCCATATTGGCGAGTCCGGGAACCATCGACTTGGGTAAATGTTTGAAACAGCCGGTCTTGCTGGTCGAGGGAAACACCGATGCCAGTATCGGCAACTCGAACTTTAACCAATCCTGGGAATTCCGTACCTTTCAAAGTTATCTTCTTTCGGATCACCTCAGCACTAACAGTCACCCCACCTTCATCAGTAAACTTAATGGCATTGCCCACTAGGTTTAACATTACCTGTAGCAGCCGTTGATAGTTACCATACATAACAATGCCATCATAGACATCAGGCATTTCAATTCTGAGGCTGAGGTTTTTGAGCTCGGCTTGATTGATCGTAAAGTCTTCAACTTTTCTAAACAGAGACTCTAATTCTACTGGAGCGAGTTCTAGCTCCATTTTACCAGCTTCAATCTTGGCAATATCCAGGATATCATTAATAATATTGAGCAGATGCAATGCAGAATTGTAGGCTTCTTGGATAAAATCCCGTTGCTCCTGTGGATCGTCTGCCATGCCATCAAGAACCAACTTGAGAAACCCAATCATGCCATTGAGAGGGGTGCGTAACTCATGGGAAGTATTAGCCAGAAAATCACTTTTGTGGCGAGACGCTTCTTCAGCCCTTTCGCTAGCTATTTCTAGCTCTTTGTAAAGGGTGCCATGAGCGATCGCTGTGCCGACTTGCTCAGCCAATTCTCCCACTAACTTTATTTCTGCGGCACTCCATTGACGGCGATGGTCACACTGCTGTAGGCAAATCAAACCATTGGGTTCATCTTTATAGGAGGTTGAAACCACCAACACAGACAACTGTTCCCATTCACCGGGAACAATGTGTTCGACCAGCACTGGCTCCTGACTAGTGAGGGCTTGTTCGAGGTAAGGCTCAGAATCTAAGGGTAGCAGTTGTTTCGCCATTGACCGCAAGGGCTGTTGGCAATATTCTGCCTGCACCTTGGTTACCCGTGCATCTGGTTTGTAATAGCACACGAGGCAACGGCTTACCTGGAGTGCCTCCCCTAGACTTTGGGCAGTTTGTTGCCAAATGGTATCTAGATCGAGGGTACGACGAATTTGCCGGGCAATTTTGGTGAGTAATTTTTGATGGGGGTCTACACTTACGCTTGTAGGAGATTCCCGCCATTCCAATGTTGATGATTCCGGCAACAAGCGACCCATGACTAGAACAGTGGTTGCTTCACCATCTGCTGGCAAAATGGGGCTAATTACCAACTCAAAGGCAAAGGATCTGTCCTGGTAACAAAACGATTGAAGACAACGTTCAGGGGTTCGCTGGCTCAAAATTCTCTGAAGCCTCTCTTGGTAGGCTTCTATCGCAGTCGGGCAGAATGCATCTTCTAGGGGAAGTCCCACCACTTGTGTCAAACTCAGACCATATTGCTCAGCAGCTTGCCAGTAAAAAGAAAGGCATTTACCCGATGCCTCTTGAGTATAAACCAGCTCACACCCTAAACCCTGCAAAAAGTTAGAATCACCTTGTGCACTAGCCGATTGCCTATTTATATATCCAGTTTGAAAACATTGAAAATTCACAGGTGCAGCCATTAAAAGAAACCTGGAAACTACAAGCAACACCGGGAGCCTCAGTTCCCGTTTCAACACGTAAATGCAACCACCCAACCCTAACGCACGAGCCAATGGCAACGTCTCAAAGTAGATGCCTTTACCTCTTGTCTATCAATCGTTCCACTCACCTCGGGGGGGCAGGGGCGGATTTCGGTCAAAGGTACGGGCTAATTCCTGATCTGTTCCCCTTTCACCCCTGAGCCATTGACGAATTGCCGTTTCTATTACTTTACTCGGATCATTAGTCAAGTGTTTGATTTGATCCAAGAGTTCCGTATCCAAATGAATAGAAATTTCTTCTTTGTCAGCTGAACGTGATAAATCTACGTTAGTAGCTTTGGTAGAGTCAAGGTGGTTTTCAAGCAAACCCTCTTGATGTAAGGCATGATCATTCATAATCGATGGGCTAATAACACTACTAATATAACTTTACGATAACTGACAAATAGCCTGGCTCAGTTATAACCATTCCAGGGATAGTACCCTTACCTCTGACGGAAAACATTAAAATACATTAAGTAAAGCATGAACTCAATAGACCAGTTATTGACTGGGTTTATACCAATAGCTTATGACTGATGCCCCTGTCTCTCATATTCGCAATTTTTCGATTATCGCCCACATTGATCATGGAAAATCGACCTTAGCTGATCGCCTACTGCAAGCTACTGGTACCGTAAGCGACCGCCAGATGAAAGAACAGTTCCTGGACAATATGGATTTGGAACGGGAGCGGGGAATAACGATTAAGCTGCAAGCGGCTCGGATGAACTATAGTGCTAGCGATGGTCACGAGTACGTTCTCAATTTAATTGACACTCCCGGTCATGTGGATTTCTCCTATGAAGTGTCGCGCTCACTAGTGGCTTGTGAAGGAGCACTGTTGGTAGTCGATGCATCCCAGGGTGTAGAGGCTCAAACTCTAGCAAATGTTTACCTAGCCCTTGAACACGATCTAGAAATTATTCCCGTTCTAAATAAAATAGACTTGCCTGGAGCTGAACCGGAAAGGGTAAGTACCGAAATCGAAGAGGTCATTGGTCTTGATTGTAGCCAAGCGATTCGAGCATCAGCCAAGGAAGGTATCGGCATACAAGAAATCCTGGAATCTATTGTACATCTAATTCCACCTCCAATCGATACTGTAGATCAACCCCTAAGGGCGTTGATTTTTGACAGTTACTATGATGCTTATCGTGGCGTAATCGTTTATTTTAGAGTGGTCGATGGCACTCTAAAAAAAGGCGATCGCATTCGCTTGATGGCATCTGGCAAGGAGTACGAAATTGATGAGCTAGGGGTGCTTTCCCCTAACCAAGTCCAAGTCGATGAACTCCACGCTGGTGAAGTTGGTTACCTAGCTGCTGCCATTAAGGCGGTAGCCGATGCCCGTGTGGGTGACACCATTACTTTAGCAAAAGCAGCAGCTATTGACCCTTTACCGGGATACACTGAAGCCAAACCAATGGTTTTTTGTGGCTTGTTTCCCACTGATGCTGACCAGTATAAGGATTTAAAGGAGGCATTAGATAAGCTCAAGCTCAATGATGCTGCCCTGAACTACGAACCAGAAACTTCCTCTGCGATGGGATTTGGCTTCCGCTGTGGTTTCTTAGGCTTGCTGCACATGGAAATTGTTCAAGAGCGCCTGGAAAGGGAATATGATTTGGAGCTAATCACCACCGCCCCTTCAGTGGTGTATCAAGTGACCACCAATCAGGGAGAAGTCCTTGAAATTGATAATCCGAGTACTCTGCCATCCCCCCAAGAACGGGAAAAAATTGCCGAACCCTATGTCCGGGTAGAAATGATTACTCCAGAAACCTATGTTGGGACTCTGATGGAACTCTGTCAAAGCCGCCGTGGGGATTTTAAGGATATGACTTATCTTGCCCAAGGACGGACTACTTTAATTTATGAATTACCCCTAGCAGAAGTGGTTACTGACTTTTTTGATCAAATGAAGTCTCGCTCTCGGGGTTATGCCAGTATGGAGTACCACCTCATTGGTTACCGAGATAATCCCTTAGTCAAGCTGGATCTACTGATTAATGCGGAGCCTGTGGACTCCCTGGCAGTAATTGTTCACCGAGACAAAGCTTACTATGTGGGTCGTACCTTAGTGGAAAAACTCAAGGAACTCATTCCCCGGCACCAATTTAAAATTCCTCTTCAAGCGGCTATTGGTAGTCGAGTCATTGCTAGTGAACATATTCCGGCTTTGAGAAAAGATGTATTGGCTAAATGCTACGGTGGTGACATTTCCCGGAAGAAAAAACTTCTCCAAAAGCAGGCAAAAGGTAAAAAGCGGATGAAAGCTGTAGGGACTGTTGATGTTCCTCAGGAAGCGTTTATGGCAGTATTGCGTCTTGACCAAGGCTAGAGGGGGGATTCAGTCATTAAAAGTCCAGACCTGAAAGCCAAGTACTAATCTCGGAATGCTTACTACCAACTAGCGTAATTCTCAACCGGTTAGCCAAGATAATTCGATGATAACCTTCGGTAATTACGGAATTGGTTTTCAAGGTAGGTGAAAAACTATATGGAGAGATATATATCCGGACTTTTTGCCATAAATTAAGTAAAAATTGTCTAACTGGACACTGTTAAATTCAGAGGTTAGTTTAGGATTGATTTCACATCACAAAAGTTCAGTGGCATGAGAATACTAGTTACTGGTGGGGCTGGTTTTATCGGCTCCCATCTAATTGATCGTTTGATGGCAGAAGGTCATGAAGTTATTTGTCTGGATAACTTCTACACTGGTCACAAACGGAATATCCTGAAATGGCTGGCACACCCATACTTTGAGTTGCTCCGCCACGACATCACTGAACCGATTCGGTTAGAAGTTGATCAAATATACCACCTCGCTTGTCCAGCATCCCCAGTTCACTACCAATACAATCCCGTCAAGACTATCAAAACCAATGTCATGGGTACCCTATACATGTTAGGGTTAGCCAAACGGGTGAAGGCGAGATTCTTATTAGCCTCCACGTCTGAGGTATATGGGGATCCGGATGTCCATCCCCAGTCAGAAGATTATCGGGGTAATGTCAATCCCATTGGGATTCGCAGTTGTTACGATGAAGGAAAGCGAGTGGCAGAAACCCTCGCATTTGACTACCATCGACAGAATGGTGTAGACATTCGTGTAGCCCGCATTTTTAACACCTACGGTCCTCGAATGCTGGAAAACGATGGGCGAGTCGTTAGCAATTTTGTGGTGCAAGCTCTGAATGGGGAACCCTTAACGGTTTATGGGGATGGTTCACAGACTCGCAGTTTCTGCTATGTCTCCGACTTAGTAGAAGGACTAATGCGACTTATGAATAATGACCATACCGGACCGATTAATCTCGGGAATCCTGGAGAATATACTATATTAGAACTCGCTCAGGCAATTCAGAAAATGGTGAATCCTGATACAGAAATTATCTTTAAGCCTCTACCTCAGGATGACCCCCGACGTCGTCAACCAGACATTAGTAAAGCTAAAACCTTACTAGGTTGGGAACCTACTATTCCTTTGTCAGAAGGGTTAGATTTGACAGTATCCGATTTCCGTAAACGTTTAACTCCTCAAGAGTAAAACAATCAGATTTAATTAAATCAATCAACCTCAGGTCAGGGTGCCAATACTATCTGTGGCTCCAACCGTGAGACTTTCTTAACCTTTACTAACCATTGAAGTTTATATTAATTGAGGTATAGGTCCATGCGCGTTTGTGTGATTGGTACAGGATATGTGGGCTTAGTAACTGGCGCTTGCTTAGCCCATATCGGTCATCAAGTAATCTGTGTAGACAACAACGAAGAAAAAGTTAAGCTGATGAAATCTGGACAGTCGCCCATCTATGAACCAGGACTGTCGGAAATAATGCAGGAGTCAGCTAATGCAGGTAGACTTGAGTTTACCACAGATTTGGCGGCTGGGGTAGACCATGGGGAAATTTTATTCATTGCAGTGGGAACTCCCCCCCTACCTACCGGAGAAAGTGACACTCGTTATGTGGAAGCTGTGGCCAGAGGGATTGGATCCCATCTCAAGGATGGTTACAAAGTAATTGTCAACAAATCAACGGTACCCATTGGTTCTGGAGATTGGGTAAGGATGATTGTCCTAGATGGGGTAGCTGAACGCCAGAAATCTTTGGTAACTGCAGGAGGGCAAGCTGAAACTGAACCAGCAGAAGACATTACGGCGGATTTTGATGTGGTCAGTAATCCAGAGTTTCTCCGAGAAGGTTCAGCAGTTTACGATACCTTTAATCCAGACCGTATTGTCCTAGGAGGCAATAGCGAAAAAGCGATCGCAATGATGAAGGAACTGTATCAACCAATTGTCGAACGCCAGTTTGCTGAAGACAAATCCCTTCCCCCAGTTCCAGTGCTAGGTACAGATCTCAGCTCAGCTGAGATGATTAAATATGCGGCTAATGCCTTTTTGGCTACTAAAATTAGCTTTATTAATGAAATTGCCAATATTTGCGATCGCGTAGGTGCTGATGTTACCCAAGTTGCCCAAGGAATTGGTTTAGATTCCCGGATTGGCAACAAGTTTTTACAAGCAGGAATTGGCTGGGGTGGTTCTTGCTTCCCCAAAGATGTCTTAGCACTACTCCATACCGCTGAAGATTACGGTTATGAAGCGGATTTGCTGACAGCCACTGTCAGTGTCAACAAACGCCAACGTCTACTTGCGGTTGAAAAACTCCAGAAAGAGCTGAAAATCCTCAAAGGTAAAACAGTGGGGCTGTTGGGTTTGACCTTTAAGCCCAATACTGATGATATGCGGGATGCTCCTGCTCTAAATCTGGTGGAGGAACTAAACCGACTCGGAGCCAAGGTCAAAGCCTATGACCCAATTATTTCCCAAACTGGGATGCGTCATGGTCTATCTAACGTGATTGTCGAAACGGATCCAGAACGGTTGGCTGATAGCTGTGATGCTTTAGTGTTAGTTACAGATTGGGATCAGTTCCAGAAGCTCGACTATGGTAAGATGGCCGAGCTGATGAATCATCCGGTGATCATTGATGGTCGCAACTGCCTAGATCGGAACCAGCTAGAACGTGCTGGTTTCTCGTATTTGGGAATTGGTTGTTGAACTATATCCCCTCCTCATAGAGCTAGGATTGATCGTCAACCTAAAGTTGTCAGAGCAGCTGATTAACTCTATCTGACAACTTTACCTTTAAAACTTCCCGACAAACCTCTGACTTGGGAAAATCAAGTTGTGTTGTTACTTCCTGCTCCAGGGATCAGGACTTTCCTGGAGCGCTTTGGTCACAAAATTAGCGGCATCTTTTAGGTGCGACCCGTGGCGAATTTAATAATTAGATGCGGAAAGCGCACCTTTAGAATTTTTGTGATAGCAAGTTTACCTGACTTATATGTAAATTACCATAAGTGAAATCCTGTACTAGAATAAATGAGGGGTCAAACCCCTCATTTATTTGGTGAAGACTAGCTGAGTACCCAAACCCCATCCCCAAAGCTAAAAATCTTAGTTGTTGGGATTTGGCAACAACTTTGTGTTAAGACTAATGTTGGTGTTGATCAAGAACAAAAGCCCAGTCAGCACCCCGCACCCTTGGTGACGGGGCATAAAGCATCTAAATTTAGTTAACTAACCAGTAATCCCCATTAAAATTGGCTAGGTGTACGGCAAGTCTTAAAGTCCTACCCAAAAATCGGCACTACCACAAAAGGGCAGGTCAGGGAACTGATTTGGTTGTTAACTATTGGGGGGATTAGATATGTGGATGGTTTAATGGCTTCATGGATGCCAGCAACCATTGATTATCAGCAAACCTGATCAGTAACCCAAGCGTGATCTAGTTGGCGACAAATCGAGCTAAGCACTAAACTCTAGTAATGGTAATTTTGGTGATAGTTTTGGCTTAGATTCACTAACAGTCCAGGTAAATATGAGGTATATGAGCTAATATTGGTTCATTTTTCCACAAAAATGAGCCAAAATCCTCTAAAACTGGGTGCGTCCTAAATTTTTGACCATAACTGGTCAGGCAAGATCAATGAGAGTGGAGGTAGTATGAGTCGCCCAAAACCAAGCCCTTTCCTAGAGCGGCGACAGGGTTTACAGAAAGGATTGATTAGTCAAAAAACCCAGACAATCCAGCAAACAACTAGTCAATGTCTGAGATGGATAGTTAAGAATGTCCTTCTATGGATGCAACTGCTTAGTACTGGGTCATTCGCCGTAGTCTGGATGCTGTCCTTGAGTGCCATTGAACCAGCTCAGGCAACTGCTATATCTAAACATACTAAGTTCTTAGAGCAGCTCCGGACAAATCAGAGCAATGATTCAGGTCAATCCGTTAGTGAGGAAAGTGAAAAAGCCCCCCAAACCAAAATTATAGCACTAGGAAAGCTTGGAAGTAAACAGGAGAAAATCCCTGAGCCAACTAAGACCCAAAAGTCTTCTGTCCCAAGGACCAACTCCACCAGAAAACTGGCTTCATCTGTGCTGCCGCACTCTAAATCCCAGACTGAACAACCAGCTAAACGGGCAGCTAAGCCTAAGTTAGGGTCACGCCAGTCAAGGGCTACCCCTAAGGCTATCCCTCCACTGCTTAAAACCAAGGCGGCTCAGCCCAGTTCTGCCGCTACCAGGCCAGGGGATTTACCATTATCTCGGTTGCAGCAGCAACAATTAGCCAAACGGGACTCTACAGCTAAAGCTGTTTCTGCACCGCTGAAAACCCAAAGCTCAGCTACCCCAAGAACTGCCTCCAAAAAAACCGTAGCTGCTCCAATCCAGGCGACAGCTAAGCCCCAGCCAGAGGAGATAGCCAAAGTTATTCCAGCACGGCCCAAAGGCAAAAAGTCTGCTGTACAAAGCAGTAACGGTAGAGAAAACAGCACTACCCTAGCCCAGCCGAGACGTAACCGCCAGCAAGGACAATCAACTAAACCCAAGTTCAGGTCACCCTATGCCAGGTCTAGAGCTAGGGCAGTCCCAGCCTTCGGAAAAGCCCAAGCCTTGGCTTCTCCAAACACCACCACTAGCAAAAAGGTGGGTTCGAGAATCCCTGAGTTATCTCAACAGCCTCAAAAACCAGGGAAACTGGATCTAAAACCAGGACACAGGGATGGGTTAGCCAAGTCATCTGTGCCCAATAAAACTAAAGTCTCTTATCGACCTAACCATGAGGTTACCTCGAAACTAGGCTCACCAGCCCCAGAGTCGTCGGAACTAAAACAGAGCAAACCAGCTAACTCTAAGCTAGTCACCCAGAAGAAATCTGCTAACACTAAAGCTGACACTAAAGCTGACACTAAAATAGACAAGTTAGCGTTAACGCCATCACCTCAAAAGCCTCTAGTGTCATCATCGACCCTAAACCTAGAGCAAATAGACTTAAAGTTCACGGAGTTCAAGCTCAGCCAACTGTTGCCCTATGGCAGCAGTTCGAGTGTGGATTTGGAAGGAGTAGTTCCAGCTAAGTGGAGCAACTGCCAAACAAACACAGCCTGTAATCAGCTGCTGCCATCCCTAATTCCGAAGTTAGTTCCAAATAGTGCCAACTCTAGCTCCAACCAGCAGACAACCTCCCAAGCAAAAACGGCACCTTTGCCAGTACCAACAGGGCCAATTCCCTCCAATGCTGGTAAACTTCCCAAAAAATTCAAGCAACTGCCTCCTTCCCCACCAACCCTGCCGGAACAGCTAGGGCAAGGAACGGCGAAACCCCTATTTCTGAATAACTACCAAAACCAATCGGTAGGACAACTGCCTGTATTCCCACAAACCAAGACACCAGCGCCATTGCCAGCACTTCCTAACTCGATGCCGTTGGGAAGCAATACTCCTAACCCGAATTGGGGCTATTTCCCTTACGTGCCACAAACGGTACTATTGATGCCGATGATGCCAGGAGTAACTGGGTCGATGCCGTTGGGTACGAGTAATGGTAATCCTGGTCAATTGCCCTACGTACCACAAACTTTACTATTGATGCCAACGGCAGGGTTCGGCATGTCTACCCCCCAGGGAATAAATAGTTATAGCCCTAGCTATAACCCTAGCTATAACCCTAGCTATAACCCTAGCTATAACCCTAGCTATAACCCTGGGTTAGGTCAGCTACCTTATTTGAGAACTACACCGGCTCCCCTGCCAGCCCCAGTCAATCCCATTCCGATGGGGGGTACTACCTATAACCCTGGCTTCGGTCAGTTGCCCTACCCGAGACCCATGCCCGCTCCTCTGCCAGCCCCAGTAAATCCCATGCCCATGAGGGGTAGTCCTTACAATTCGGGTTTAGGTCAGCTGCCCTATCTGAGAAGTTCCCCAGCCCCCCGGCCAGTAGTCCCGATTAATCCCATTCCCATGGGGGGCACTAGTTATGGCTTGGGCTTAGGTCAGCTACCTTACTTAAATACCATTCCAGGGCAGGTACCAGGGCAAATCATGGCAGTACCAGTGGTGCCAAATCCCAACATCCCTGGCTTGAGCCAGTCTCCTTTCCCAACTACCCCCCCAGGTCAGGTACCAGGGCAAGTCATGCCCATCCCAGTGGTGCCAAATCCCAACACCCCTGGCTTTGGCCAGTCTCCTTTTCCAGCCACACCCCAACCACCGCTACCAGGGCAAGTCACTCCGATCCCAGTGGTGCCAAATCCCAACACCCCTGGCTTTGGTCAAGTACCCTTCTTCCAACCAGCACTACAACCCTGGCCACCGGCTCCCAACTCAAACCTAAATCGTCCAACTTCTCCGCCAGGCAATTCAACCGCCCAATCCACCGGTCGCCCGTTGCTGCCTAGCACCGCTCTAACCCCAGCATCCTTGCGTTTCCAGGGCAGCTTCGTGACTCAAGGGGAAAATTCAGTAGCCAGAGCTCGCTTGGACGGAAACTATGTGCTAACGCCCCAATTCCTGTTTGGAGCTACCCTAGATCTGACTAGCGAAAATGACCAATTGGTAGACTCACCTAACGAAGGGGCAACTATCAATCAGTTGTTCTTTACGGCTGCTCCTGCTAGCACCTTACCCACTCTGCGGTTTTCCGTCGGTCAGTTGGATTTAACGTCCTACTTTGATCGGAATAGTTTTGCCAAGGATGGGGTAAGCCATTTCTTTAATCCAGTTTTTCAAACTAATCCAGCCTTGAGTGCTACTGCGATCGCATCTCGTCCAGGTTTATTGGTTAACTGGGCAGTGACAGACAATATAGAAGGCAAAGTTGCTCTGTTTTCATCAGCTGAGAGTCTGGAGCGATTTGACCTCAATGGCTTGGCAGGAGAAATTGGTCTGCGCTACGATAATGTGATCGTGCGAGGAACCTATGCCTCAGGCAGGGATGGTGGTGCCAATAGTGGCTTCCGGGAAATTTTCTCCATCGAACGGGGAAGGGATGACTTTGGCATCAACAAGAATGATGATGAAGAAGCATTTGGTGTCAATGGCGAAGTGTTTATTCCTGAACTGAATATGGGCATATTTGGTCGCTATGGGATTTACCGCAACCGGGATTTGGATGAAGAGGGAAACACCTACAGTTTCGGAATCACCTTCTTGGATTTATTTTCTAAGAATGACCGGGTAGGGTTAGCCTATGGTCGGGATCTGTCCAATGAGGAATTGCGCCAGGAAAATGGGGATGATGTACCAGATGTGTTAGAGCTATACTACGATTTCCAATTTTTACCGAATGTGCGGCTTGGTTTTAGCCTTCAGCAACGCAATAGTTTCAAGGAAACGTTTGCCGGATTTCGATTGAAAACCGATTTTGATGTAACTCCTAGAGGTAGGTTTACTCCATGATTCTAGAGGAAGGCAAAAGGAACAAGGGAAAAGGCTTACCCCCCATAAAGAGCGGAGAATCCTCAGGTCAGAGGCAAAAGGCAAAGGGACTGGATTCACATTGCCATCAGTGTCGCCGTGTGGTAAATTCTTTACCCATTTACCTCTTACCCTTGACCGTTTACCTCTTACCCTTAACTGTTTCCCTTTTCCCTCTTGCCTTTTGCCTTGAGGCAGCTCAAGCCCAAACTATTCCGGTGCCGATTATCAGAGCCTTTAATCTGCTCAGGGAAGGACGAGTGGAAGAGGCAATTAAAGAGTTTGAGCAAGCTGTCCAGCGTTATCCCCAATCCATTGATGCGAAGATTGGCCTAGCCATCGCCTACCGCCGACAGGGATTGATTGACCAAGCTTGGGATGCCTATCAACAGGTGCTCGCTCAAGACCCCACCAATGAGTTAGCCCTAAGTGCAGTAGGTCTGCTAGGGACATATAAACAAGAATGGCAGACTCAGGGAATTGAAGCCCTTACGGTCTTGCTCGATATCAATCCCAATGATACAGAAGCTCGTGGCAGGCGAGCTCTGCTGTATGGTTATCAGCAGCGATTTGGTGAGGCGATCGCAGACTATGAAATTGTGCTGCAAACTGACCCTAGTCCAGATGTGCTAATAGGGGCAGCAGAAGTTTACACCTACAACGGTAACCCTCAAAGGGGTCTGGAACTCTTTAACCAATACCTCGCTACGGGGAATGTGATTAGTGGCTATGCTGTCCTGGCTTATGCCCAATCCTTAAGGCAAACCGGCAATGCGGCTCAGGCGGTGCAGGTTCTGGAAAACGAGTTAGTGGGGTTCGCCCTCATCGATCAACTCGACGACCTAGGCATCCAAACCAGAGCCGCCCTCTCCCAAGCCTATGCCGAAAATGGACAGATCTCTGAAGCATTGGCCGTATTAGAGCCTTTACAAGGTATCCCCCAAGCCACATTGCCCTTAGCGCGATCGCTAAATGAAATTCGCAATAAAAATCAAGATCCAGCCCTGGAACCCCAAGTCTCTATGCTCTACCGCCAGGCACTGGCAGAGAATCCTAATGACCCTAACTTAATTCGGGAGATAGCTGATGTGTTCACAGGCATACCCAGCGAACGGGCAACCGCATTGCAGCTTTACCAACAACAGCTTGCCTTCGAGCCTGATAACCGTAGTCTGATGATTAAGATCGTGGGTCTGGAAAGTCAGACCGGGTTAATTTCTCAAGCTCAATTGAGCAACCGTCTAGCGACCATACTGATTCCCCTACCTACTGAACCCAGCGAATTGCAAGCGGTGGCAGACGCCTTGATCCCGATCGAGCCGCCGGGGCCAGAATTTCTATCTATTTACCAAAATATCCTGGCATCTGGGGTTAACGCGCCCTTTTTGTACTTTCGGATCGCTCAACTTTACATTGAAGCCAATGACTTGATCTCAGCTAGAAATGCGTTGGCTACATATACCGCCACACCCCAGGGAGCTAACGATCTGGTAGTACAGTTGCTAGCGGCAGATATTGAACGTCTTGAGGGTAACTGGATTGCTAGCCGCCAGCGTTACCAAGCCTTGATTGCCAGCAACCCACAACGGGATATTCTCAATGGAGCATTGCAAGGATTGTCATCTATACTTCTGCTACAGGATAGACCAGGGGAAGCTGTGGCAGTTTATGACCAACTAGTGGCGCTCAATCCTAGTGATGTTAACCTACAGCTAGCACGAGCTACAATTGCCTATCAAGCGAATCTGATTCCAGAATCCCAAGCTGAGGCATTTGTCTACTATTGGTTGCAGACACAACCCAATGTGCTTCCGCCCCAAGAACTCTTTGCTCTAGTCGGTGCTCTACCTGCCAATCCCACACGGGAACCCCTATACATTTCGCTGCTGCAATCTGAACCAGACAACATACCAGTAAACCGCCGTTTAATTCAGGTTATTGCTCAGCGTAGTCCAGAATTAGCTAGAGCTCAGGTGATTGAATTAGTCAATCGGGCTCCCTACTCCGTTCAGACATACTTGTTGCAGGGGCGATTGGCAGAAGCGATTGATCAGTTAGACATAGCAGAACGCGCCTATCAGGTGATTTTGACCGCAGAACCCAGTAACACTGAGATTATTGCTGCTTTAGGTGGTGTTCGTTTCCAACAACGACGCTTTGACTCCGCCAAGCAACTCTATTATAGGGGTCTTGCGATCAAACCCCTGGATTTCGGGGTACGTCGTGCCTTAGTTGGACTAAATCAGACAGAAGATTTTAAAGTCAAAGCCCTAGAACAGTTGGAACAGCTACGACTGGAGGAATTCAGTCGAGGGTCTAGTACTGCTACCCTGTCCCGTCAGAGACAGCAAATCCAAGAAGGATTTCTGTTCCGCAGGGGTTTCCAACCGCCTTGGGAACGTTTTGATTAAGGATAAAAAATGAAGTCTAGATGAAGTGTCAAGTGTAAAGAATAAATTCTAAATGAAGTATAAAGGATGAAGTGTCAAGGATGAAGAATGAAGTGTCAAGGATGAAGGATGAAGTATAAAGGATTAAGGTATGACAAGGGAAAATCCCAAATGGCAATTAACACTTAAAAATTGGCAGTTTTATAATCACAAATGAATAATCCAGAAATTTAAAGCCAATATCAGAATTGAATAATTCTGAACTCTGATGTTTTTAGGCTAGGCTTAGGTTCAGACTTCTTCCCTTAAAAGACTACGTTGGATCAATCCAGAGGCTTGTATCCAACTATGTTTGAGGAGTAAATGTAAGAGCCGCAAATTTACGATGTCATACAACAGCCGTCAAGGTTTATTTATGGGTCGCACCCTCAGCGTTTCTATCGTTACTTTCACCATTATGTTGTTGAGTCTATGGGGTTGTGCTCCCCATCAATTGTCAAGACGATCTCCAACCCCTTCACCACCCCAGTCATCACCAAGCAAAACGCCTTCAGTATACCGTGAGTATCCTGAACCAGAGGCTCCCCAGACTGCTTTACCTATAGACGAAAGCGGTATTATAGCAGAAAGTTGGACTGTATACAAAGAGAAATTTATTCAAAAAGACGGGCGAGTCATCGACTACGAAGCAAGCGATCGCTCAACCTCTGAAGGGCAAGCCTATGGGATGCTGCGAGCGGTAATTGCCAATGACCCCACCACCTTTGCCCTGACCTTAGAATGGTCTCAAAACAATCTCAAGCGCTCAGGAACTAATGGTACTCTCGAAGACCAACTTTGGGTGTGGAAGTGGGGTCGTGATCAAAGCGGTAACTGGGGTGCGATTGACAGAAATTTTGCCAGCGATGCCGATATTGATGCAGCAACAGCATTAATCCTAGCTTACCGCCGCTGGAATCGTCCGGAATACTTGGACTTAGCCTTAATTAAGCTGGAAGATTTGTGGAACTTGTCCACCAAAGAGGTAAGGGGAAAGCGCTATCTTTTGCCAGGACCTGTAGCAGCCTTTGTGCCTTCTCCATCAATTCTATATCTCAACCCCTCATATCTTGCTCCTTTCTCCTTTCGTCTCTTTGCCCAAGTTGACCCCAACCATGACTGGTTAAGTTTGGTGGATAGTAGCTACCAGGTGTTAAGAGAGTCTTCCCAGGTTTCTGCTGTAGGCTTACCCAGCGATTGGATAGCCTTTGACACCGAAACTGGTCAATTCCAGCCATTGCCACCAGACAGTCCACTCAAAAGTTCTTATAGCTTTGATGCCTACCGAGTGTGGTGGAGAGTTGCTTGGGATGCAGCTTGGTTCAATACCCCAGAAGCATTTTCCTATCTCGGTACTGCCACGCAGCATTTGCAATCCCTGTGGCGTTCTTCTTCAAAGCTGCCCGCCAGGATTGACATCCAGGGAAAACCAACGGTGACTTACGAAGCCACTTCCCAATATGCCATGCTTTATTCTGCCCTACGTTTAATTGAACCAGCCATGGCTAGAGAATTGATAGAGCAGAAACTAATACCACAATATCAGGAAGGGATTTGGGATGATCAATCGGCCTACTATACCCAAAACTTAGCTTGGTTAGGGTTATTGCCTACCACAGCCATCGACCGCAACCTGTTAAATCCCAGTTAGGGAGGGGAATAGTTTAAACATACCAATAACTATACCGATAAATATACCGATCAATCTATACCGATCAATCAGGTGATACAGGTGACAAAAATGGTCTCAATCGTTAAAGTTAAGCCTAAGCCATACAACTTTTCTTTATAAATTAAGGGTGATCTTACTATTCTCCTAGTATTCTCTATAGTTACAATTATGAAATTCTTGTTTCGCCGCTCCCAAGCCCAAGATCCTACGACTAATCATCAACGACGTGCTCTCTATGGTCCTAGATTATCCTTATTGCTGCTATGTACAAGCATGGTCTTAACCCTGGGCATCGGTACTACCCTAACTAGAGCTCAAGGGGACGGTAACCTCAGAAAACAGGAAGACCAGTTCATCCAGAAGTACACCTTACCCAAAACTCCCACTAAGGCTCCAGTCTACAAACCTAGACCTCGTCCTCGTCCTCGGCCAGCTGCCCGACCTAGACCAAAAGCTGCTCCGGCAGCGCCACGACAAAGACGCTCTAATCGTGCCCCAGCAAGGGTTGCTCCCGCCCGACCTCGGCCAGCTGCCCGACCTCAGCCACGGCGGACCCAATCCCCCTCCCAGCCCCAACCTCGTTCACAGCCCCAATCTACTCCAAATCCGATTTCTTCTACCCCGAATATCCCATTAAGTGAGTACATCTTGCAATTTAATCGCTCTCCGATTGTAGGCAATCGCCTCCGTATGCGGGGGGTTTATTCGGAAGCAAGACTGGGCTTTACCCGTCCTCGGGGTTGGAAGATAAAAACCGCCAAAGCCTTAATCCGCTTCCAGCATTCACCAGCCCTGATGGCAAATCGCTCTAACCTGACCTTGCGGATTAATGGCACCAGTGTGGCAAGTGTCCCTCTCAACCGCAAGCAGTCTCAGGTGGCTAACGTCATGTTTGCTATCCCAACGACCCTGATCCAGGACTACAATGAACTTTCCCTAGTAGCCCAGCAACACAACACCAAGGGTTGTACGGATGGAGGGGATGCCACGTTGTGGACTGAGGTTTTGCCGGATTCAAAATTAATCTTCCAATACCAAGTTGAACCTATTCCCCTAAACTTCAGTCGCTATCCTTATCCTTTCTTTGATCAACTCAGCTTAGATGCCAATCCCATTGCTTATATGCTGCCGCAGGGGAATGTCCAGACCCGATCCGTGGAGTCCTTAGAATCTTGGTTGACTGCTGCGCCTCGTTTACAGGCTTCCCTAGGCAGGTTGGCTGACTTCCGTCCCATTACCACCCGTTTGGTAGAGACTATCGACGAATTAGAGTGGGGCGATAGTTTAGTTGTGATGGGGACTCCTGGAAATCAACCGGTTTTGAAGTCTTTAGAACTGCCCTTTACCTTCTCCGGGAATCAAATTTTAGATGGGACTCAGATTCCCTTACCCGATGATGTCGGTGTGCTGGCACTTACCACCGTCAATGATGGCAGTAACCCGGTCTTGGTGGTGACTGGCAATGGTTCAGATGGCGTGAAAAAGGCTGCCCAGTTTTTAGTACAGCCAGATACCAGTAAACTTGGCACAGGTCAATTAATTTTCGTGGATCAGGTTCCGGATGTACCAATACCATCCTCCAGAAATTGGCCTGGTTATTTGCCAGAAGAAAATTCCTTTACTCTAGAAGACATCGCTACTCAGCCCAATGGTAAACCCTTTAAGGACGTCACAGTGCGAGGCACTTCAGCACCACCGGTAGAGTTTGATTTTCGGGCCTTACCGGATGATCGCTTTAAACGGGGCAGTTCCATGAATTTAGTTTACAGCTATGGTCCCCAGGTCAATCCTCGCACCTCTGCTGTAGAAGTCTTACTAGATGATGTACTAATTGGTGGTAAACGCTTGACCAAGAGGGATGGCTCACAGCGAGAAACCCTGAAAGTGGATCTTCCTGCCAATCTGATTAAACCCACCTCTAAAATCAAAGTTGCTTTCCGGCTGAACCCCAGGGAACCAGAGGAGTGTGGTAAAATCACCGATCAACAACTAACGGGTACGGTTCATGCTGAGACCAGCTTCAAAGTTAATCGGGAGCCCTCAGTTCAACTACCTAATCTAGAACTGTTGCAAGTAGGTTACCCATTTGCAGCTCCTCAAGATTTGTCTAATACAGCGATCGTGTTGTCAGAGACGCCATCTGATAACGATCTGCTCACCCTCATGGCTATCAGTGAGCGTTTAGGACGTCTAAGTAAGGCAGATTCAGTACAAATGGATGTTTACACCATTGAACAATTGCCTGATCAGATCAAGAGGAAGCGAAATCTAGTTGGAATTGGCACCAGGGAGGAATTTCCCTTTCCAGAGGTATTTGAGTCAAGTGGTTTGCGTTTGAGTAATGCTCTAGGACGTCAGTGGGGTGAAGCTAGTGTCCAGACTCTACCGGATAGTGAAGGGGTAATTAAACAAATCATGTCTCCCTATAACAATCAGCGGGTACTTTTGGCTTTGAGTGGTCAAACGGAAAATGGCTTAGACCGCGTGCGGCAGATTCTCACTAAAGATTCTTGGTTCTACCAGTTGCAGAAGGATACGGTTTTAGTTAGTAGTTATCAACAAGACCCTGCTGGTTATGACCCCGATGCCTATAAGCTAGAGTTCTTTGAACTAGCCGGTTCTAAGAAGCGCATTGAAAAAACCTCCGCCCTCAGTAAAGCATCGTTCTTCCTCCAACGAAACTGGTGGTTCCTAGCTTTAGGTATTCTGGGGGTAACCTTCCTACTTTATGGCATTAGCCAGTTGTACCTCAAGCGTGTGACAGATCAAAAAAGTCATTAGGAATTAGTGATTAGTGATTATTCTTTAGTTTTAATTAGTCTTTAGGATTGTTTGTCTATTAAATAGGATTAAATCAAAATTCCACTGTCAGCTATCAGCTGATAGCTGACGGCTGAATACTTACATCAATATTAGTTTCACATCTCAAATCAAAATGCTATAAATTGCTATGTCTTTTTCCTTATTCAAACAATCGAGAAATAGGCAAAATCGCCCTCGTCGATCCCCTGTAATTACATTACTCGTTGATCGCCTACCTCGGTTTTTTGACCGAGTCCTAGCACGGCTAGGGTCGAATCACTTGTCGTGGCTGATTTTGCTGCTGGTGTTGCTATCCATACCCCTGATTACTACACCCCTAACAGTCAGGCAGCAGGGGATTGTAGCGATCGCACTAATATTGGTTGGTCAAGTGGTAGTGCGCACTGAAGCCAAACAATCTGATAAAACAGTCAGTGAGTATTTTCATCTGTTTTTAGTATGGCTGAGCCTGGTGACCACCATGCGCTACCTATACTATCGCTTTGCCTATACCCTAAATTTTGATACTTGGATCAACGGGTTTTTCTGTGTGCTGTTGTTGGGGGCGGAATTGTATGCAATTCTAACCCTATTGCTAGCTTATTTTCAAACTCTCAAAATCAAAGACCGAGAAACCGTTGATCTGGCTAACTATCCTCAAGACCAATGGTTCAAGGTTGATATCTACATTCCAACCTACAACGAGCCTGTGGAAATTGTCCGCAATACAGCAGTAGCCGCTCTGGCTATGGACTATCCGGAGGATAAAAAACAAGTCTATGTCTTAGATGATGGCAGAAAGTATCCAGAGCGTCGCAAAAAGTTGAAGCAGATGTGCGAAGAAATCGGCTGTAAATTGCTGACTAGACCTAACAATGATCATGCCAAGGCAGGTAATATCAACACAGCGTTTAATACTACCAAGGGCGATCTGGTATTGATTCTGGACTGCGATCACATTCCAGTGCGAAAATTGCTGATGCGCACAGTCGGGTTTTTCTACAACCCAAACGTATCCTTTGTGCAAACGCCCCACTGGTTCTTTAACCCCGACCCCTTTGAGCGAAATCTCCAGACTAAGGGTGAGATTCCAGTGATGAATGAACTCTTTTATAAAGTACTGCAAAAGGGCAATGACTTCTGGAATGCTTCCTTTTTCTGTGGCTCAGCAGCGGTAATTCGCAAAAACCATGCGCTGGAGATTGGGGGAATTGCCGTTGAAACCGTTACAGAAGATTGTCACACGGCCTTCCGACTCCATTCCTTAGGTTATGAGTCAGTGTACTATGACCAGATTATGGTTGCTGGCTTAGCCCCTGAAACCTTTGCCTCCTATGTGGGTCAGCAAGTGCGTTGGGCAAGGGGAATGGCTCAGATTCTACGGCTAGAATTCCCCTTGTTGAACTGGAAGGCAAAACATCTCACCTTAGGCCAGCGGATTTGTTATTTTTCAGCCACCTCCCACTTCTTCTATGGCTTTCCCCGGCTGATTTACGCTGTCACTCCCACTCTATTCCTATTGTTTGGCATCAATCCCATTCAGGGTTTGGGGCTAGAAACCTTATTTTATGCCCTGCCCCATCTACTGATTAGCCTCAATGCTAACTATATCACCTACAAAGAAGTTCGCTTTTCCTTCTGGAACGAGGTGTTTGAATTTGTGATGTCATTCCAGACGGGGTATGTCACTCTGATGGCGGTGATTAACCCCAAGCTCGGTTCATTTAATGTAACTGACAAGGGGGTATCGGTTAGTCAGCGGAGTTTTGATTGGCAGTCAGTACAGGGTCTTTTGGTAGTAACAGCTATAGTGATTGCTGCCTTACTAGCTGTTCCCTTTTGGCTGCTGCTCCGTCCAGAAGATGCAGAAGCGGTCTTGGTTAACGCCATGTGGTGCGTCTTTAACTTGATTCTGCTGACAGCAGGTTTGTTGGTTGCCTTTGAACAACCCCAACAACGCCCCAAACACCGCCTGCTACGACGCCTTCCGGTGACAATTCACACCACTGACCAGAGTTGGCCAGGGGAAACGGTTAATATCTCAGAAAGCGGAGTTTTAATTGCCTTAGATAGCTGGCCCAACCTACCTGATCAAGTAGACCTTGAAATTGTGGGAGATTACGGCAGACGAGCCTTTGTTGCTGGAGAAATTATCCGCAAGACACCGATTAGTGACCATCAAGTTCACCTTGCGATTAATTTGATCAACCTCACTCAAGCTCAGCTAGATGATTTAGTCCTAGTAATTTATTCCGATGTCAGGGAGTGGTATTCCCAGAAGCGTGCGACCTTAGACCGACCCATGGGCTCCTTAGGTTTCTTAGCCACTGGTGTGTTCCGTGCCTTCCGAGAGTTGAATACCCAAACTAGTACTAAGGTGCGTAAACAGATTAGGGCTACTGTTCAGCTTTATTGGGAAGGTAAGTTTTACAGTGGTAGGGCAACTGAAATGGGAGTGATGAGTTTACGGGTTGAATTAGAACGCAGCACTGCCTATTCTGATACCACGGAGCAAACTAGTCCATTGCTCACACCAGAAGATTTACGAAGAATGGAGCAAGACCAACCCTTCGTTGGCTTGCTATTGAGTCAGGAATCGACTAACCAGTTACCACAGCGATTGTTGGCTCAAATTGTGGATGTCGAAGATTTATCCGATCAAGTTGCCATTGAGTTGAAGTTCCCAGACCAATTAAAGCAGAAACAGGAGACCAAAATTAAACAGCTTTTGAAAGTACTGTAGTTGAAGGTTTAATCAGGTTGAAGGTTTAATCAGGTTGAAGGTTTAATCGGGTTGAACGCGCACGCGTGGCCTATTGGCCAAGGTTGAAGGTTTAATCGGGTTGAACGCGCACGCGTGGCCTATTGGCCAAGGTTGAAGGTTTAATCGGGTTGAACGCGCACGCGTGGCCTATTGGCCAAGGTTGACGGTTTAAACCTCACGGGGTAACAACAACCCTAAAGCTCTCTGGGTGATTGTGGGAGTAGTCCCAGTGCTTCGGCGTTCGCGTAGCGTCGCCGTAGGCCAATGGCATCTCAATCAGGGGAGATGTCAGAAATGCGATTGGGTAAATCCTGCCAGGGCGATGCGTTCGCGTAGGGTGGCCGTAGGCCAATCCCATTCAACTTTTATTTATCAAAAGGGAGAGTTTGAGAGGGAAAAGAATACCCCTTGACTAATAGTTTGGGGATGAATTTTCCCTTTCAAATAGTGTTAAGATAAAAGATAAAGGTCTTAAAAAACTGGGAATTGACCTTACTCAGCTACCCCCGGTGCGGGGGAAAGTTACGCCCTAGGAGATAACAATCTATTTGGTTGTGCCTGGGAATCCCCATCCAAGACGGTTGGGGAAGTTCAATGCCCTGATGCCAACATTTGCTTGGGTTTGTAGTCAGACCCCAGCTTGTTGGCACAGAATCCTAAATGACGGCTTTGACCAGGTTCGATCAATCGTCCCCAATCCAGCGGGGTGACCACATAGTCTTTAGAGGATTGAGAGTTTTCCATGTTACGGGGTTGGAAATTACCATTCCAACTATTGTTAATTGCAGCTTGATTCATTTGGAATGTTAATTCCCAGTCTTCAACCTTAGTACTGCCCTCATTGATAACCTGTATACCGATGCAAAATCCTTCTTGCCAATCTGAATGCAGGTTAGGTACCACTTTTAAAGGGACACGGTTTCGAGTCTGTGACCTTGTAGAGAGATTAGGGTTAGGGAGATTAGGGCTAGGTTCGGGTGTTGGCATTGGCTCCCTTAAACCTTGGTTGGTATCCGGTGGCGGTGAAGGTAAGGGTGCCATGCCGCTGGGTTTGGCACTGGGGGATGGTAAAGGTAGTGGCTCCTTTAAACCTGGATTAGCAAGGGGTGACGGTAGGGGAAGGGGTGTAACTTGCCTTGGTGTGACAGTTGGTGATGGTGCAGGTAAAGGTGCCGGTAACGGTGCGATTACACCAGGGTTAGTACGCAGGTTAGGTGCCGGTAACGGTGCGATTACACCAGGGTTAGTACGCAGGTTAGGTGCCGGTAACGGTGCGATTACACCAGGGTTGTTACGCAGGTTAGGTGGGGGTAGTGGTGCCACGCTCCTGGGTGTGGGATTGGATAGGGATGGAGGTAGTGGTGCAACCCTCCTGGGTGTGGGATTAGAGAGGGGTGGAGGTAGTGGTGCAACCCTCCTGGATGGTTGCCCACTTGGTGTTGGTGTAGGCATTTGCCCGATTGAGCTGGGTTGGGAATTTGGCAATGGCGTGGGCATTGGTTTGGTTCTGCCTGGTGGGAAACTTGGTCGCCGTATGGAAATTGACGGGATAATCGGAGCAACTCCCACGTTCGGGGCGAAATTGTTGGCAATTAGCAGTCCCTGAAGCAGTTGTTGTTTAGGACCCTCCACACTCTGCCAATCATCTTGCAGGATCCCGCCAGTATCCCCACTATTGGGATTCCAACTCCAGTAGGCAAAACTTAGATTGTTTCGATTAATGTAATCTACCAGCCGCCGCTTCCAGAGTCCCTCTTTTGAGTTAGGGTCTACCTCCTTACCACCGAATTCTCCGATCAAAATCGGCGCAATGCCTTCTCTAGCGATATAGTTCCAAGCAATTTCCCAGCGGTATTCCAAATTGTTAGGGAAACTCGGTTCTGAAAACCAAGGGTGATTGAAAACTCCAGGGCCGTATTCATGGGGGGAATAGACCAGCTTATTGGCATTAGACAAACGTACTGGATATTCCCTAACCCCTTCCAGATTACCCCCATGCCAATGGGTTGCTAGTCGTTGACGTGGAACATTCTTTTCCACACCTTCAACAACTATCAGCCAATTGGGGTTGACCGCAAGAATGGCATTACCAGCCCTCTGTGCTGCCAGTCGCCAGTCAGTGGCTAGATCGTTTGTTCCCCAGCTGGCTCGACCATGGGGTTCATTTTTCAGGTCTGCACCAATGACATTAGGCTGATTGCGGTAACGAGTTGCCAGCATTTTCCAGGTTTCTATCCAATCAGTTTCCGTAAACCCATCCCCATACCATAATGGAGGAATACGTTGGTCATTGAGTCGGTGACAGTCCAACAAAATTAATATGCCTTGCTGCTGGGCTTCCTTGATAATGGCATCCATGACCTCCAAGGGCGATTTACCGTAAAGCTCCCGATTGTTACCGATGTTGAAATCAATCCCACTGACCTCTGAGGCTCTTAGGGATTGGATAGAAAACGGCAGCCGAATCATGTTGTAGCCCAAGCTTTTGATCTGCGCCAACATATCCTTGTAGTCTCGTTTCCACAACCCATGAGGAGCATGCAACTCTGTCTCAATCCCAAACCAGTTCACCCCTCTGAGTAATATCGGGCGACCTAGGGAATCAAGTAGTTGTGATCCTTGGGTAGAAAGAGGTAGCTGCATGGTTCTTGCTGCATTGGCTGCATCAACAGGATGGTGAGAAGGCAAGGTTAATTCCATCAGGGATAAAAAGACTAACGCTAAGCCAAGACCAATGATTCGCCAAGGAAGTGTAAATTTGGTTCGCTGGTACTTAGGAAGCCTACTATGCCCAGGCTTGCGCCGTCGAGGCTGCCCGAAATGGCTGATGATTGTCAGCAGGATAGTTGATAGGATGCGGGCAACTCGGGATATGTGCCGGAAAAATCTAGACATCGGTTTCTACAAGAGAAGAGGTAGAGTTAGTCACAACTAGAGGTGCGACCCGTGGCAAATTTAATTCGCCAAGGTCAAGCGCACCTAAGAACTTGAGATTGAGCTTCCTTCACCCTGGCTAACTCGACAAACTAAATTAAGCAACTATATATAGGGCAATGGGTAGGTGACGATAGACAATCCCTTAATATCAATACCCAAAACTAGCCCTAATGTCAGTGTATCTCGTCAAAACCGAAACCAGAAAATGCCCCTGATTAAAAATCCTGTAATGCTTGATGGGTAAAGCCTAGAGTCGAAATCAGCAGGTGCGACCCAAGGGCGATTTACTCGCCCATTGGAAAGCGCACCTATAGGAATTTCTGGTGGGGGTTACACAACCTTCACAAAGTATTTTGACAGATTCCAAAGACTAAGTCAGGGCAGGTATTAAAAAAACTCAACAACTTTTGGGGGGGCATACAGTCAAATACTTATTGAACATGGGTTTTAGCTCCATAACCCTTTTTAGTTTCCCCCACATCCACGTTGAAAACCGTCCCTTTTTCAGGGAGTATTGTGAGCTACATAGCCCCTGAATTGTAAAGCTTTCAGGTGATCACTAGGAACTGCAAGTTTCAATCTAGACCGGGTTTATATAGCTTTACTAGTTATTCATATAAAATTCATCAAGTTAGTGAACCGTTTCATGAAAGTTTTATGAAACATGGGCTCACTACGGATTAACTTAAAGAAAAGCGAAAGTATTAAGGGGTGTAGCTACAAAAAACTTCTGCCGCTGACCACTGATAAGTAGTGAGCCAAAGACTAAACTCTTGACAATTTGATCAAAACTTGGCAGAGTTTTGCACGGCTCAGGTTAAATGGCTTATGCGGCAACTATCCAAGGAAACTACTGATTATGACATCTCCGATTAAACAATTTGTCCTGAAACCGATCGTATTTTCAGCTGCACTGTTTGCAGTCCTAACCATACCACTGGCTTGGTTTGGCTCTGAACCTTTGAATATCCAAGTGCAAGAGGAGCCAGTGTTTGATGGTAAACTAATGGACGTAGCTCCACCTTACTTGGGCTTAGCAGCGCTACTAAGTGTGACTCTAGGAACTGCTACGGTGGCGATCACTGGATGGCGCTCCGCTGACCGCAACCGGTCTGATATAGAGGCACAGTTATCCGGTCTTGAGGAAAATCTCAAGAAAAAGGAGGAATTGTTAGAGACACTTCAGCTCTCAGACTCTAGGTTAGATGCTTCTGGACTCAGGGAGTTTACCTCAGATAAAGACACTTCAGTATCTTTGAACGACAACTACCAGCCAATTACCAATCTTGAGCAAGTCAGTTCTGAACCCTTGCCCAAAACCTACCATCCGATTCCCGAAACTGGGTCGGTAACTGAACCAGTAATCATTAACACTCAAGCAGTGGACCATGAACCATCCACTAAACCCCCCACTAAACCCGACTTGGACGTGCGAGCAGCTACGGCTAGGTTTCCATCGGTTCAATCATTTCTAGCCTATGCTCCACCCAATGCTGCTCAGGAGCCACAGATTAACCCAACTTCCCTTAATCGTGATGAGTTTGACCAACTCTACACTAAAATTCAGCATCTGATGTCTCAGATGGTCACTGTAAAAAAGGCTATGGAAAGACGGTCACCCAAAACTTCACTCGAGTAGTCGTGATCAGATAGCTACCAAAAAAACTTGGTAATGGCTAATTCCTAGATATTGATAGTTAAGTCATATCAAGGGTTAGTCATTATCTTTTCTTACTAGTCAAACCGGAATCTTACGACGTAATGTTTTAATAAAAGCCCTAATCACCTCAGCTGGAGTGTTTCTAGTCTGTTCATAATGTTGATGTGGATTGCTTCAATAATTCTATTGCTTCAATAATTCAAGGTCTGATTCTTAAAGAATTATCGTCACAAAGTATGCAAGCACTGTCAAGATCAATGCTGAATTGCTTGAATGCACCCTGACTATGCACTGACATCATATGCACTGACATCAATTAAGCTCAGAATGATTGGAAAGCATTGCTACAATGCGGTCGAACCTTTTCCTATTTTGCCAACCTAGCCATAGGGGGAGAACTTGGGATTCTGCTAATTCTAGTACCAAGGATTGAATTTCTTGGTCAGATGCCTGTCCATAAAGCAGTAGTACTAAGAACCCATTGAGTTGCCCTGCCATTGTTTTAGCTTGAGGTAAGGCATCTATAGCTTCAGTCCAATGGACAGGGAACATCAAATGAAGTGGCTTATCGTCTCCCATGTGGATGAGAGTGGGTTTGAGGAGATTGCAAGTTCCATGAGGTCCCTCGTACCAAGGGCGATGATTTTCTAGGTACGCAGCTTCTGACTTTACCCAAGTATTCATTTTGTACCTCTAAGTTTATTATAGCTCTTATTTTCTTTATGGTAATTGATGAAAAATGGATTCGCTAAAATTCGTTGTAGTCTACAACGAACAAATCCTCTTAGGGTTTGCTCTTGAGAATTTATCCCGTGGGATAATAACTTATTCCCATTGGTATCCCAAGGTAATAGGTCTGGTGATATAAACGCTAAATTTATGTAGCTGTAGCTGTCGTAGTTGATTCTCTAAAAAGAACATGGATTGGTAGTATTTAGTCAGTTATGCAATGTTATAACGCTTAAATTTTAAAAAAATCCATAGTTTGCAATTAGTTTTTTTAAGTTATACTTTAGTTAACGACTAATTGAATTTATGGCCAATTTATCTTGACTTATATCCCCACACCAGTGAGGCGGGAATAACTTACGAGGAAGCGAGTTTTTTCAGTTATTGCTCTGACCAAGAGTCAAGATTTAGAGTGACAGTAACCTGGGATGAACCCGAAAAATTTCCCTTTACCTTTATCCTTATTGTGATGGCCAGGGTGCATCTCACTGTCTTGATGCAATAGCGAGTGGTTTGAAGTTACCGTAAGACAGTTGAGCCTTATTCACATAACTTAAACCAAATACCCATAACCTGCCGACGCTCATTGGCTCAACGTAATCAGGTTTCATCTCCGGGGGTTTCCCCCAAGACCGCGCTACCTCGCTGCATCGCTTTTACAATTAGGCAAAAATTCGCGCGAAAATTCCCACACTTCCCGCGCCCGGGCCCCACACTTCCCACACTTCCCTTCTTTTTTACAAATATGAGATGCACCCGATGGGCACAGGACAAGGGCTGATCGAAAAACTTGATCTCAAAAACCCTGGATTAGGTGGTGACTCCTATTAGTTTTTATGGTTCCTTGAGGAGGAATAGTGGTTTGGATTAACAAGTATAGCATTTTCAGGTGAAATGAAAACGCTATATACCTTGAGAGCTCCTCACTTATATATAGCGCTATAGTAATTGAGTAATTTAGTCAGTAATGCGATTGGCCGTAGGCCACGCTACGGGAACGCATATTTCCCAAGCCAGCAGTCCCTCACCAAGATCAAATTCTGAAACTCTGACCAAAGAGGGACTTTTGCATACATGACGTTTGCCTTTTCAAAAAAGGTACCCACACGGGTACTGTCCAAAGCTGGTGGCGTTTTCCATACTCAAAATACGAGTAAACAACACACAAGAAACGCAATGACCAGACATGGCCGACTCTATCTAAGAGATGTTCCCCAAGATCCAGATTCTACGATGGTAGGTTTGGCAGGCTTTTTCCTTCCCCCTCTTATCGAGCTCAGCGAAACCTGTTGCGGCATCTGACCTTTAGTCTAGCATCAGGACAAGCAGTTTCGAGAGCACTACGGATTAAACCGTATGTCTTATAGCGTTTCTCACAGTTATGAGGTACAGTCTTCTGGGAAGCTGATTCCCTGTTAGGTGCGCTTTCCGCATCTAATTATTAAATTCGCCACGGGTCGCACCTCTTGATGCAGCGCATCCCTATTCCCTATTCCCTATTCCCTATTCCCTATTCCCTCTTTTTTCTTCCCAGATCCGCTGTTCCGGTGATCTGCTGTTCCCTAAAATCCCGAAATTGTGTACCTCATAGCTATGATAATTGCTATATCTAAATCAAGACCAGGATTGGAGACCAACACTGGCTTCACATCCAGGCATATTTGGTATTGTCGATCTTCTTAAATTTGCTGGAGTTGCATAGAGACTATAGCAATCCTAAATCATTTCTAAAATCACTGGACTTCTTAAAAACTAGCTCCAACTCCTGTCCCTTCTGCATAGCTGCCTTCTGCCTTCTGCCTTAAAGCAGCCCATTTCTTTCACGAATCAGATCGGATTGCTATATCACTTGATAGGGTGCTATAAAATTATACCAATTCACTAAAACCTTGCTATCTATTATAGCAATCCTAAATCATTTGTAAAATCACTGGACTTCTTAAAAACTAGTTCCAACTCCGGTCCCTTCAGCATAGCTGCCTTCTGCCTTCTGCCTTAAAGCAGCCCATTTCTTTCACGAATCAGATCGGATTGCTATATTGCATAATGGGAAAGATTAAGGGGAAAATGTAAAGGTAAAATCTTTGACTTTTTTCCCTTAATCTTGAGTATAGTAATTTGTAGTATTCATAAGTATTAATTAAGTGAAATGGTACCCACAATTCTGGCTCTCGACTTTGACGGTGTTCTGTGTAACGGACTATTAGAGTATTTTCAGACCGCGTGGCGTACATACTGTCAAATTTGGAAACCCGCTAGTCAAACACCACCCGAGAATTTAGCAGCTAGCTTCTACCGCTTACGACCTGTGATCGAAACCGGCTGGGAAATGCCAATATTGATTCACGCGCTGATTCTCGGTATTTCAGAAGAGAAGATTTTGCAGGATTGGTCAGCAGTTGCCCAGTCTATCGTTAATTCCGAGACCTTAGACAGAACCGATATAGCTAAGCAGTTAGACACTATTCGGGATAAATGGATTACCACCGATTTAGATGCTTGGTTGAGTCTACACCAATTTTATCCTGGTGTGATTGAGCGGTTGGATCAAATACTTTCTACAAATACCACACAGCTATATATTGTTTCTACTAAAGAAGGACGCTTCATCAAGCAGCTATTGCAGCAACAAGGTATTAACTTACCACAAGAGAGGATTATTGGCAAGGAGTCCAAACGACCCAAACATCAAACCCTACGACAATTAATTGAAACTTTTCCAGGGGAAGCCGTAACACTATGGTTTGTGGAAGATCGGCTCAAGACCCTTCAATCTGTGCAACAGCAGCCAGACCTCAAACCGGTGAAACTGTATCTAGCTGATTGGGGCTACAACACCAAAGCTGAGCAAGAATCTGCTGGTCATGACCCGAGAATTCAGTTGTTGTCTCTTGAGCAATTTTCCCAGGATTTTTCAAATTGGCTCGATTAACTATTAGGTATTAGGTAAGCTATCAGCTATCAGCTATCAGCTATCAGCTATCAGCTATCAGCTATCAGCTATCAGCTAATGCGCTACAGATGGTGCTACTGTTCGCGCAGCACCTCAAGTAGCGCAATCGGTGCTTTTAGGTGCGACCCGTGGGGCATTTAATAATTAGATGCGGAAAGCGCACCTTTGAATAAAAGAGGTAAGCATTCTTTTAATGTGAGTTAAGTCTTTTAAATAAAAGACTTAAGCATTCATTTAATTTGAGTTATGTTACAGCGCTTGTGGCCTGTGCCACAAAGCTGACGCCTGACAGCTAGCTGTTCGCGTAGCGTGAGCTAAAAGCTCACGGCTGAATGCTTACGGTATTAGTCCTTCTGGAAGCGAAATTTAGGTTTTGGCAGCATTTCAGAGAACTCTATAACTATCACCTCTGAGATTGTCTTCTCAACCAGGGGTGAAAGGGATTTTGAATAAAACGCTTTTCGGTTAGGGTTTCTATGGGATGCGACACCTAATTTTTAAATTCTGGAACTGGTTACTAAACCAAATTTTTCAGAGAATAATCCTGGTTCTAACGATCATGTTTTGCCTGGGAGTGGGAATTGCCCTCTCAAGTATGTCTCGTCTGTCAATGGATCTAATTGAATCCCACGCACTAGAGTATTCAGCCTTATCCGCTCAACTTATTAATGAGGCACGTAACCTCTACAGTACTGAGGTCGTTAGTCGTGCTAAAACTGTTGATGGAATTACCGTTACCCATAACTACACTACCAAAAAAGGGGGAATTCCTAATCCAGCTACCTATGTGATAGAACTGGGTTCGCACATCAGTGCCAATGATACGGGAGCTTTAATCAGGCTTTACAGTGACTATCCCTTTCCCAATCGACAAGGTGAAGGGGGTCCGAAAGATGATTTTGAATGGGATGCACTCAGATTCTTGAGAAAATATCCCACTCAGTCATTTTTTCGCCAAGAGCAGATCCAAGGTCGTTCTTCATTTCGATATGCAGAAGCCATCATTATGCAGCATAGCTGCATTGCTTGTCATAACAGCCATCCGGATAGTCCCAAGATGGATTGGAAAGTAGGAGATGTCAGAGGTGTTTTGGAAATCATTCAGCCTCTAGACAAATTTGTGGTACACACACAAATGAGTCTGAGGAGTACATTTATCACCTTAGGAGGACTATCTGTGTTGGCACTCTCAGGGCTAATGCTGGTTATCGGTAGATTGCGTCAAACAGCAAAGGAATTAACAAGGCGGGTTAGGGAACGCACGGCTGATTTGGCTGAAGCTAACCAAGATTTAGAAAAAAGGAATCAAATCATTAGTCAGATTTTTGGGCGTTACCTCAGTCAGGAAGTGGTAGATAAGTTACTGGAAAAACCCGAAGAATTGAAACTGGGGGGTCAGCGCAAAACTCTGACTATACTAACCTCTGATTTAAGAGGATTTACAGCGCTATCAGAACGATTGCTTCCGGAAGAAGTGGTTAAAATTCTCAATCTCTATCTGAAACATATGTCAGAGGTGATTACTAAATACCAAGGAACCATTGATAAGTTCATGGGTGATGGAATTTTGGTTTTGTTTGGTGCTCCTACGGCGAGAGAAGACGATACAAAACGGGCAGTGGCTTGTGCTGTGGCGATGCAATTGGCAATGGTTCCTGTTAACGAAACCATGAATAAGTGGGGCTATCCACCTCTAGAAATGGGTATTGGTATCAACACAGGTGATGTTGTGGTGGGCAATATTGGCTCGGAAAAACGCACCGATTACAGTGTAGTTGGTAGCCAAGTCAACTTAACCTATCGCATTGAATCCTATACCATAGGTGGTCAAATTCTTATTTCACAATCTACCTTTGAACAGGTTAAGTCAATCGTGATTACTCACGGGCACAAACAGGTACAACCAAAAGGGGTTAAACAGCCAATTACTATCTATCAAGTTGTGGGTATTGGTGATGACTACAATCTCTTTCTACCTAAAGAAGATGAAGAATTTTTTTTCCTTCCTAAAGCCATACCACTCACCTACAAAATTTTGGAAGAAAAGCATATCGGTAAAAATCTTTTTCTTGGAAGTTTAGTTCAGCTTTCAGCTAAGGGAGCGAAAGTGCGTTCCTATGAGATAATAAGAGATAATTTCCCGGTAGAGCTAAGTAATATAAGCCTGAATATATTAAATCAATACCAAGCAGAATATAGTGATAATATCTATGCTAAAGTGACGTCAATTGAACCAGAAAATAAAGGGTTTTATATCCGTTTTACATCCCAACCTCCAGAGGTAAATAAAATGCTTGATGCTCTCTACAATTCGATAAATGATAGAAGTGAATATAAGGCGTTAGGTATCAGTAGTTAGCCGTCAGCTAGGGAAAGGCAAGAGGCAAGAGGCAAGAGGCAAGAGGCAAGCGTCGTATATAGGGATTTTTGGTAAGGTCAAGAACTGCATCAAGACAGGGAATAAAATTTAGATATACCTCACCCATACTAGGAAACCCTATAGTTAGTAGGGTTTTTGCAAGAAACTCCTGATGAAAGTTAACCGTCTTTGTACTAGAAAATTACAACGATTGTCACACACGACTGGTTATGTTTTACAGTCCCCGAGGTATCCCAAACTTACCTGATCTCACCCATCCTAATGAGTTAATTGAGTTTGGCAGCAAATTACTCACTGTATTGGGAGTGCTGGCGCTATTCATACTTGCTTTAGGAATTGTGATTGCGCTGCTGAGCATTGCCTTGCGCCGTGCCGAGCCAGAGCAAGCAATTTTTGTGGGAGAGTGGGTGGTGCGCTATTCTGCCCTACTGCGGGGATGCCAACACGGGGTGGTGATTGTGGCAATCTTAGTATCAGGTTTCTTTCTGTGTTCAACTTTAGCCAATCGCTACCATCATTGGGAACAGGATCGGGTAGTTCAAGTGGCACAAAGCGTAGCTGGATTACGCTTAGAACAAGCAGCACCCCAGGTTCGCTATGTGATCGAGGAACCTTATACTTACACCACTACAGTCAAAGGGAAACCTGTTCAGATCGAGGATACTCGCCAAGTGAACCGCTGGCTAGCCCTGAGTAGCTCTGATATTGAGGTCAAGATTGACCAAATTCCTAATCTCCAAGACCGTCGTAATAACTACCGCATTGACTTTGCTGCTGACTACAAAGTCACCAACTCCCTTGCAGAAGCAGAGGAGCTATTTTTTGAGGTGAGAGAACCTTACAGCTACTCCCTGTTGCAAGATTTCCGGGTAGAACGGGAGGGTGAGCGATTAAACCCCACCAATCCGGGTAACTACAGTTTTCCATTGCGTCTAGAACCGGGTCAATCCACCAGTTTCCGTGTTACCTACCAAGCTCAAGGGGGACCACGGTGGATTTACACAGCTGGTAAAGAATTGGTGTCTAACTTCCGCCTGACGGTACAGGCAAATTTTCCTAAAGCTGACTTCGCTAGTGGGATTGCTCCGACTGAAACTAAGGTCGAGGGGAAAAGTACAGTGTTTACCTGGAGATTTGAGGATAATGTTTCAGTGCTCAACCCCTTTGGAGTATTCACAGCTACTGATCCAGTCAGGAATACAGGAGTGATTCCTCGTCTGCTGTTGTTAGCCCCTGGCTTGTTTCTGTGGTGGTTGCTTCTGCTGTATTTATCTGTACCACTGCACTTAAGGAATCTGATGATTGCTGGGGGAATTTTCTTTGCTTGTCTGCTCACTCTGACTTATCTGAGCCGAGTGATGAATGCTCAGTTGGCTTGGACTGGTATTTCTTTGGTGTTGCTGGTACTTGTTTGGGGGTTAGGGAAAACCCGTTATACTTCTTCCGCAGCAGTGGTATGTACGATTGCTGGAGCGATACTACCTGTGTTTGGGTTACTGGTTCCTTACACTGGTTTGACTTTGAGCCTGGCGGGATTGCTGTCTACAGTATGGTTGGCAGTCAGGAATTGGTATGGTTTGTGGCAAATTAATTTAGCAGATTGAGCTCCTGTGGGCGACAAAGGTGACGCAGCAAGCATTCAGCCGTCAGCTGTCAGCTATCATGCCTAATGCCTAATGCTAATCAACGGTCGGTAGTAAACAACCTGGGGGGTGCTGGTACGGGGCTGGTTGAAAATCCCTGCTCGTTTTACTGATCCGACCCCGTGCAGTTAAAGCGCCTGCTAGCTGTTCGCGTAGCGTGCGCGTAGCGCATTCGCTGAATGCTTAGGTTATATCATGTCCGGATAATTAGTTATCAAAAACCATTACCTTTGAAACCTTACTCCTTTACTTCTGCCTTCTGCCTTCTGCCCTCTGCCTTCGATACACTTTTATTATGGGTATTCAACCGGACTTGATATTATGCGATCGCAAAAGCACTGAATGCTTAGGTTATGCGATCGCAAAAGCACTGAATGCTTAGGTTATGCGATCGCAAAAGCACTGAATGCTTAGGTTATGCGATCGCATAAGCACTGAATGCTTAGGTTATGCGATCGCAAAAGCAAAATTTCCTCAACCAGTTCTCCCCAAGCCCCCTTCAGATTTTTAATGTAATCCTAGTTGTGGTTGATAGCAGTTTTCAATGGAGAACTGCTATCAATGCATATTGTGCATATTGCCTTAACACAGAAAGTGCAGTGAAACAGTACCCTTTTGGGTACTGTCAGCATTGGGTGTGATTAAGAATAATAGACAAAGAAGCCGTTACTACCAACTCAAGCTTATACATGTAGCAGCTTGCAGCCATCGTCATGGTTTGCGGACCAAGACACTCAGCTCATGTGGCAAATGGTGAAGTATGACACTCACCTTTAAAGTCTTACCCAGGGAACTGCATTAACTCAGGCTTCCACTCCAATCAAAAAACTAGCTATAGCATTCAGGTGTGACAAGCAGCCTTGTCAGCCTTCAGTGATGCTCACTTCATCGGTGCTAAGGTCCCGGCTAGTGGCTAATTCCAATCCCCTGATAATTACAGATTACATCCATTGTGGATAAAGGAATAAACTATGGAATTTTATCTGATAAAAGTTTTTTTTATCAAAGCTTTATAGAGTTAAAGTTTTAGTTAATTTTTCGTGAAAGCGATCACCTTTATATAACCATTGTTTTAGTGATAATTACTCGGATAAACCTTTTTAATATTCTGTTAATTTTTGTCAATTATTATTCCATATGTGTGGAGCAAATATGGACAATATTTCAGGATTTATTAATGGTAAATTTTGATTTTAATCCGACTAATTATATAATCTTTTGTGGGAGATACTTCAGCCATCAATACCAAGATTTGATTCAACTATTATTGAACTCCTAATTACTTACATCAAGGTTCAAATTATCTGTCTTGGAAGTGTAAGTTGATTGTGCTCGATTAATTATTGGGGTTTATATAGGGTTTATAAATAGCTCATTACTAAGCAGTCAGCCGTCAGCCGTCAGCCGTCAGCCTTGAGCTGATAGCACCTCAAGTAGCGTGGCACAGGCTTCAACGCTGGGACCTATCCCATAGGCTGATACCTGATAGCTGATTACTGACCGCTGTTCGCGTAGCGTGTGCGTAGCACATAAGCTGATAGCTGACGGCTGATAGCTTACATTCAATGAATGTTAAAACTGCCCAATTTAGGGCTGTTGTACATAGAAAACCGATTGATATGAACAACGAGCAAGGTAAAGAAGCCAAAATTCTTAAAAGTCATTATTTAACACCATTCCAAAGCAAACTACTCCAAAAAAGTCTAGAAGAGGATTTACATGAGTCCTACCGTCAGCGGATTCAAATTATGTTATTGGCAGATCAGGGCAAATCTCAAACGGAAATTTGTCACACCTTAGGGTGTTGTGCCGCAACAGTAAGACATTGGATGCATATTGCTCGTAGTGGGATGGCTCACCAATGGCAGGATTGTCCCATTGGTCGCCCGAAGGCAGTCAATGAGAAGTATTTAGACCGTTTGAAAGAACTGATTAACCAGAGTCCCCGGGATTATGGTTATTCCTTTCGCCGTTGGACAGTGAATTGGTTAAACAAACATCTGGCAAAAGAATTCGGGATTGAACTGAGCAATCGCCACCTGCAACGATTGCTCAAGGAGATGGGATTATCGACGATACCAAAACGGACAAAGGTTAAATCAGCTAGCGGACGGGAAAAGGATGGTCACAGCATCTTAATTTCTGACCTGAAATCCGCTAATGGCTCCGAGTCCAATGGTTTTTGGCTATTCAATCCCAGCAACATGGCATGAGATTATGGTTCGACATATATCTAGATCTAATCCTACATCTAATCAACTGATTTCTCCTCAGCAACTCGCCCATACTCTAGGGCATGGTCTTTCAGAATTAGAGGTATCACGCTGTCTCAAACAAATAAAATATCGCGAGCCAACGGTTGGTCAATTTTGGCAGTCAACAGAGGCCGAGGCTGGGGTCTATATTGTGATTTCTGGAAAGGTCAGACTGATTAATAGCGCGGGGGAGTTAATTACTAACCTAAAAGCCGGAGCCTCTTTTGGGGAGTGTACTTTCTTTCCAGAAGAGTCTTTTGAGTCCTACTCAGCCAGAGCCTCCCTCAAAACCAAGCTCTGTTATCTAACTCCGGAACTGTTATTTCCCCTGATTAGCAAACATCCCCAAATCCGCGAGCATTTTTATCGTCAGGCCCAAGGGCAAAATTCCCTGCTGATGCCGTCAGAGAGTGCTTTGGGAGAGGGGGAGAAAGGGAGAGTGGGGGAAGTATGGGGAGTGGGGGAGAAGAAAGATATCCCCACCTCAGGAGACGAAAAGCCCAGGGAAACCATTAGCAAAGCTTACTTTCCTAGCCCTACTCAAAAAGTTGGTCATTTGTGGCAGCGAGTGATCCGGCGCTATCCGTTTTTTGCCCAACAGAGTGGTTCTGACTGTGGTGCTGCCTGTCTGGTGATGATCGGTCGTTATTGGGGGAAACGATTCAGTGTTAATCGCTTGCGAGATATCTCCAATGCCGACCGTAATGGCGCTTCATTGCGGGGACTATCAGCGGCTGCGGAAAGTATTGGCTTTTCCACTCGACCGGTGAAAGCTAGTTTGGATCAACTGGCAAAACAACAGCTACCTGCTATTGTTCACTGGGAAGGAAAACACTTTATTGTTGTTTATGAAATTACCAACAAGCATGTGGTAATTGCTGACCCTGGTCTTGGTCAGAAAACTCTGAGCCACCAGGAATTCAAAGCAGATTGGACTGGTTATGCACTGCTACTGGAACCCACAGCAATCCTGAAGGATACCAAAGAAAGTAAGACCTCCTTCTGGCAATTTTTTGAGTTGGTCAAGCCTCACAGTGTCGTGTTGCTGGAGGTGTTTTTTGCTTCCCTGATGATCCAGATCTTTGGTCTGATTACACCGATATTTACCCAGATAATTTTAGACCGAGTGGTGGTGCAACGGAGCACCCTCACCCTAACTGCTGTGGGGTTAGGATTGCTGATGTTTACTATGTTTCGGGTTGCGATTACCGGGTTGCGGCAATATTTGCTTGACCACACCGCGAATAAGGTAGACCTAGCACTGATTGTCGGATTTATCAGCCATACCTTGCGATTACCTTTGGGTTTCTTTGAGTCTCGTTTTGTGGGTGATATTACCTCCCGGATTCAGGAAAATCGTAAAATTGAGCGGTTTCTCACCGGTGAAGCGTTATCTATCCTGCTAGATTTACTAACAGTTTTTATCTATGTGGGTTTGATGTTTTGGTACAGTTGGAAGATGGCGCTGCTAATCTTAGTAATTGTGCCACCCTTTTTCCTGCTGGCGTTGATTTCTACACCCTTTTTAAAACGAATTTCTCGGGAAGTATTTCATGCGATCGCAAAAGAAAGTAGTTATCTGATTGAAGTCCTTTCTGGTGTCCGCACTGTCAAGTCTACAGCAGTTGAGCAAACCGTACGCTGGCATTGGGAAGAGTTATTAAATAAAGAAGTTAAAACTAACTTTTCTGGGCAGGTTATTAGCAATCGACTCCAGATTTTCAGCAATACCATCGAGGGGTTAGCCACTACCGCACTGCTTTGGTTTGGGGCATGGTTGGTGATTCAAAATCAGCTTACCATTGGGCAATTGGTCGCTTTTAATATGTTGCTGGGTCAAGTGATCACCCCTTTCAAGCGGATCACGGTACTGTGGAATGAATTTCAGGAAGTGGTGATTGCCATGGAGCGCATCAATGATGTGCTGGATTACCAACCAGAAGAAGATTTGCACCATCAGGCACGGCAATCATTACCTGAGTTGCGCGGTCACATTCGCTTTGATCAGGTCACCTTCCGCTATCACCCAGAAAGTGAGAGCAATGTTCTGGAAAATCTTAGTTTTGAGGTAAAACCAGGGCAAATGGTAGCCCTAGTGGGGCGCAGTGGTTCCGGGAAAAGCACGATTTCTAAGTTGATGTTGGGGCTGTATCTTCCTTCAGATGGGAAGGTGTTGATTGATGGGCAAGATATCACCAGTCTTTCGTTAGGATCCTTGCGCCAGCAAATTGGTGTGGTAGATCAAGATACGTTTCTGTTTGGAGGGACAATTAGAGAAAACATCGGTCTGGCTTATCCCTCAGCTAGCTTAGACGAAATTATCACAGCAGCAAAACTGGCCGGTGCCGATGAATTTATCCGAAAACTGCCCATGGGCTATGAAACCGAGATTGGGGAGGGAGGAGGGATGTTGTCTGGGGGACAGCGACAGCGTTTAGCCATTGCTCGCGCCCTCTTGGGAAATCCCCGCCTATTAATTTTCGATGAAGCCACCTCCCACCTGGATGCGGAATCCGAGCGGATTATTCAGACCAATCTCAATACCATTCTCAAAAACCGCACCACCCTAGTTATTGCTCACCGTCTTTCTACGGTACGGAAAGCTGACCTGATTTTAGTCCTGGATAGAGGGGTCTTGATTGAAAGCGGTACTCACGAAGACTTAATGGCAAAGCAAGGACATTATTTCTATCTCAATCAGCAGCAGCTATAGCGGAGGGAATAGGGTGTGGGGTGTGGGGTGTGGGGTGTGGGGTGTGGGGTGTGGGGTGTGGGGTGTGGGGTTTGAGAAGAAATTCGTTGATTACTCTTGCCGATTCCCGATTCCCGATTCCCGATTCCCGATTCCCGATTCCCGATTCCCGATTCCCGATTCCCGATTCCCGATTCCCGATTCCCGATTCCCGATTCCCATCAACTATGTTCACAACTCAAATGGAAATACTGCTATGCCTGAAAATCATACATTGAATGGACATAGTCCTACTCAAACTATTCCAGACCAGGGTCGGTATGAGGAGTTACTCACCCAAGAAACGACTCCTCAACCTAGGAATGATCAACGACTCCAGGGTCATGAATGGTCTTATGCTACTAAGGAACTGCTTGATACATTACCCCAGGTTTGGACAAGGGGATTACTGTATTTTTTGATAGTATTTATCGGTATTGCCTTACCTTGGGCCATATTCTCTAAGGTGGATGAGACCGGCAAAGCCAGAGGAAGATTGGAACCTAAGGGACAAACCATCAAACTTGATGCTCCAGTAGCAGGAACGGTAGCAGCAATTAAGGTCAAAGAAGGGGAATTGGTAACGGCTGGTCAAACCTTACTAGAACTGGAATCGGAGTTAGTTAGCACTGAACTTCAGCAGGAACAAAAAAAATTAGAAGGGCAACAGAATCGGCTGAATCAATTAGAGGTGCTGAAAAACCAATTGATACTAGCTCTGCGTACCCAGGAGCAACAAAACCAAGCTCAAGAGTTAGAAAAACAGGCGCAAGTCGAGCAAGCACGGCAGAATCTGGAAGCGTTCAAGTTCGCCTACAGTTTACAAAAAGAAGAACTATTGGCACAAATAGAGCAGGCACGGCAGGCTATTGAATCTAGCAAGGTTTCCTATGAATTAGAAACCATTCGTTTAGAAAGTGCTCAGGAAAAAATTCCCCGTTACCAAAACGCTTATGAAGAGGGTGTCTTGTCCAAAGAACGCTTTTTAGACGTGCAACAGTCAGCCAAAGAAGCCGAGAAAACTATCATCAGAACTGAATTAGAAATAAAACAAGCTCAGTCTCGCCTGAAAGAACAACAAGGTACTTATCAAAAGACGATTCATCAAGCCTCTGCTGATATTAAACAATCTCGCCTGCGCTTACAAGAGCAAGAACGTAGTTATAAAACTTTAGTTCATTCTGGTAAGCTAGCTTTACTAAAAAGTGAGGAACAACTGAAGAATATAGAAACCCAAATTACTACCCTCAAAGCAGAAGCATCTCAGACGAAAAGTCAGATTAAATCCTTGGAAATTCAGTTAAAGCAAAGGATGTTAGCGGCTCCGATCGAGGGAATAGTGTTTCAGTCACCGATCAAAAGTGCTGGAGCTGTGGTGCAACCTGGAGACACTATAGTCGAGATTGCTCCAAAGGAGTCCTTCCTTTCCCTGCGAGCCCAGATCGCTATTTCAGAAAGTGGTTCCTTACGGGAAGGAATGGCAGTAAAAATGAAGTTTGATGCTTATCCTTTTCAAGATTATGGAGTAGTAGAAGGAACAGTAATCAAGATTTCTCCAACCTCCAAGGTGACTGAAACAGAGCAGGGTAAAGTTCCTACTTATGACCTAGAAATTAAACTGAATAAAACTTGTATGCCCACACCAAAGGAATGTATTGCTCTCCGCCCAGGGGACACCGCAACAGCAGAGGTAATTGTGCGGCAGCGTCGGATTATGGATTTAGTTCTGGATCCATTTAAGAAGTTACAGCAGGGGGGTTTGGAATTGTAGTTTAGTGATCATTGCTAGAGTTCAAGCCTGAGGTTAAATATTTTTGAATTGTCGATTTTTATTAGTCAAATCAAACGAGGACAAAAATCATGTCAAAATCTATCACTATTAATGCTGAAGATATTCTAGACCAAGTCAAGCTATCTTTAAAAACTTATGATATTGTAGAAGCAATTATTACCCGTCAAGTAATAGCAAATGCGGTAGCAAAGGCTGGAATCAAGATAGAAACTGAAGAACTTCAGGAAATGGCAGACAAATACCGACTAATGCATCAACTTCATAGTGCAGAGGATACCCATGCCTGGATGAAACAAAATAATTTGTCTCTAGATGATTTTGAAGAATTGGTTTACAATCATGCCCTTTCCACAAAATTAGCTGTTCATTTGTTTGGAGATAAAATTGAGCCCTATTTTTATGAACATAAATTGGATTATGATGGTGTGGTTATGCATGAAGTGATTTTTGATAATAAAGATTTAGCTTTAGAATTATTTTATGCTATTGGCGAAGGAGAAATGAGTTTTTATGATGTTGCTCATCAATACATCGAAGATAAAGAGTTACGTCGTAAAGGGGGATACCGAGGGATATTATATCGTCAGGATTTGAAGCCAGAGATTTCTGCTGCTATTTTTGCTGCTAAACCTCCCCAGGTGATTAAACCGATTGTGACTGCTAAAGGAGTACATTTAATTTTTGTGGAGGAGATTATTGAAATACAATTAGATAATTGGCTCCGCAATAAAATTGCTACTGATCTATTTAATGAATGGATAAATAGATCCCTTTCTCAATTCAAATCTGTTACAAATATTGAAATCGTTCAAATCACTACCCAAAATGCTTCTTAAATAAGAAGTATAGCATAAGCGTTGAATATTTTAAAGGTTCAACGCTTATGTAGAGCAACTTGTGGTATAAATAGAACGGTTTCGATTATAAACAAGACCGTTATGCTTAAAAAATCCTGCCTAAATGTCTTGAGGACTGGATAATTATTGGTCAATAGTTTTCCTAGGTATCTTTTGAATATTTTTGGAAAAGTTAGTATGGTTGAAGCAAAATTTTGATATTTTTATTTAGCCTCTATTTTATAAAAAATTATGCTATTTTTATAGGTTTTTAAATATCATTAAACATTTCTGCTTTTAGAGGTATACCCCATCCGTAATCATGCGGGTGGGGTAAAGTGTATTTTAGTCTTGCTGAAATCTGCTAAAAATCTATCCGATAAAGCGGACTTCGTTAGTATTTATAGCTTTTAATTTCAATTGCTATGTACTTTTGTGACTACCATTCCACACACAAGGCAGTCCACAATATTTCCACTTTGACTCCTCCTAATGTATTCATCATTTCTTGCTCTGTTAAATCATGCATATAACTTTCAGAATCCAAGAAAAGGTCAGCACCAGCAGGACGTAAATTAGAAATTTGAATGTTAGCCATTTGAGTTTTTCTCCAATAATGAATTTTGGTGTTTTTCTAAGAATCAATTAGTAATTTTTGATTCCTGTCTTAATCCTATTCAAAATAATTTCGTGTGTCTAGGGTTTTTAGAGCTTATTGAAGCTAAAGCAAAAACCTTTTTGTCACTAAATTCAATGTATTTATCTGCTGATAAACCTATTAATAGCTCATAATTAACCTATAAATCACCTTTACCAGTATTGTGATAGTTAGCGTTTCTCTAATTTAGGGAATCAACTAAAGTAGTTATGTCAACAAAACTCTTGAAACTGATAAAAACCATAAAAAATAGCCCAAGACTACTCTTGGACTACAAGACTAAGATTAGTTTCTAGCACTTCTCAATTAGCTAAGGCACTTTCGTCCTAGGTTGATACAGTCAACATTTACAATATTATAATTAAATTAACAAAGGAATTGGATTACCCTCTACCGTATCCACTGGGAGAGGCTTCACGGGGATTACCTCAAACCCAGCATCCAGAATTCCAGAGTAGTTTGCGATCGCCTCCAAGGCATTGGAGCAGGGAACAGAGAGCAGGGAGTAGGGAGTAGGGAGTAGGGAGTAGGAAGCAGGGAGCAGGGAGTAGCTGACAAGGGTAGGTTTTTTACTTTGGAGATAGGTAATAGGTAATAGGTAATAGGTAATAGGTAATAGGGAATGGGGAATGGGGAATGGGGAATGGGGAATGGGGAATGGGTAATCGGAACCCACCCCTAACCCCGACCAGGAGGGGAAGAGCGGGAGATGGGTCGGTAATCGGTGGAAATTCTGGGAGATTTTCCGACAGACATATTTGGCGAAATTTCAACAAGAGTGCCAGTACGTAGTCGCCCAAATGTAAAAAACCTACCCAAGTGAGGCAGGGAGTAGGGAGTAGGGAATAAAAATTATCACAATTAATTTAGGATTGCTATAGGAATCAATTAGTAATTTTTGATCTCTGTTTGAATCATACTTGGATTAATTGAGTTGGTTTAGTTTTTTTTATTTTATTGATGTCATAAGTAAACCTTTTTTTTTAGGCTCTACCGAACTGGCTATGTAAAACTTTGAAAAACTAATTATTATAATCCTTATGGGGCGGGAGTTTTAGTTCTTGATAAAATGATTTATTATAAATATAATACCCAATCATATTTAGTGGTAATTTCAGCGTTTTTATGCATACTAGGTTCGGTAGATCCAAAAAAGGTTTAATTTTTGATTACTTCGACTAAGAGAAATTTAATGATGTGTAAATATCTTCAGAATTGGCATTCAGATAAACACGCTCCAAGTCAATCCCCACAGTAGAAAATTGCCCAAGGATAGCCTTCATCCTTCCTTCAGTGGAATCATCCCCTTGATGCCAAGCTTCCAACAACCCATTGGCCACAATCTGACAGCGATTCATGCCAAAGCTTTCCTGTTCGGCAAATTTTTGGTCTGGTTCTTCTGCTAACCCCAAACCTGGTGCTAGCTCCATGGTAAATAGGGGAACATCTGGCTGAAAATGAGATTGGTGCTCTGTATAAACAGTCTTTAAAACTCCCTCAACAGCGTCATAGTTACGCTTATCAAAGTAGAGTACCCCCGAATCGTGTCGTTCGTAGTCCTTGGGATTGTACAAAACTTTAAAGTGGAACGGAATTTCCATGTCGTTCAGCTGTTGGGTTAAGCTACCCATTACGGCAACTGCACCGTCAGGAGTCAAGTTGAAGTAAATTCGCACAGTCACTGACTGGTCTGTTTGCGGACGATTTGCTTCTAGATTGCCAACGGCCATATAAAAGCCATTTTGCACCAAATTCTTAGGCATACGGATTGCTACTGAATCCCCGACGGTGGCAGATTGCTGGGATGCTGGCAGATGCTGCTCCCGTTCAATATGCAGCCTCAATCCTCCCTTAGTCACAGCCAAAGTGCCATCACTTTCTTCTCTGAGAACAGACCAACCAGGGTCAAAGTAGCCTTTGCCACTATTGCTGTCGTGGAGTCGCTGATAAAATCCCACATCTACTCCCAGGATGGTATTGTTCTCTAGGTCTAGTGGCGCAGCTTCAGTATCTGCTTCCGGTGCGAGAGTATCTCGCATTGAGCCGTTGTAATAAATACCATAGAGAAAACTCCGCAGTTGCAGACTGATATATTTTTGCTGCATATCCTCGGGCATCCGTTGAAAACGTTCCACAGCTTCGGCTGGAATTTCCAACGGTTTGTAATCTGAATGGTGAATAGAGAAGTCTGATTGGATTTTTACTTTGTTAACAATATCGTCTAGAACGTCTAGTAATTGCTGATTGGCGACTTGGGATAGTTGAATTTCTCTAGAATCAAGTAGTTGGATCATAACTTGGTAGGGAGTAGGGAGTAGGGAGTAGGGAGTAGGGAGTAGGGAGTAGGGAGTAGGGAGTAGGGAGTAGGGAGTAGGGAGCAGTAGGAAAGACCTCTGAAGACTTTTTGATGTTATGAGAAATCAGCAAGATTATTCATAGCCTATTTGGAAATGCTATAGCGTTTATTGAATTTATGAGGTACGATTATCAACCTCAAAGTCCCCCTTTATAAGGGGGATTTAGGGGGATCGCTTTGTACCTCATGGGATAGAGAATTGCTATATCTATCTTAAACAGCGGAAGGACTGAGTTGAATTAATTCAGCAATAGCAGGGCCAAAAATTGTGGGCATGGATTTTTCTGGACGACACAACAAGGTCTTGGCAACCTGAAGCATGGCAATCCCGGCATTACCAAAGGATTTTTGGTACTCAATCATCGCCCGAATCCGTTGAATCAAACCAAAACCGGTAAATTGCACTGCTGTCCGCAAAAAATCAGGTCGGTGTTCTAAAATTTCTGGAAAGGTTTCAAAATAACCTTTGGTTAGGGCAGCAATGGAAGGCTGGAGCTGTTCCAAGGGGGTCATGGCTAAACCTAGGGATTCTTCAATACTTAAAGATTTACTGATAACTAGGCTACTCAGCCAGATTTGGACATAGCTACTGATCAGTGTTCCTAAATCAAACCCTGGGTCTCCCCAACTACAGCGCTCCCAATCAATTAGCCTGACAATGCTGGTACTCTCATGCTCCCAATCTTGGTGCAGAAGGATATTATTTAGCTTTAGGTCATTGTGGGTCAGACAGCAGGGGGCAAAACCATTGCCTAGTTGTGCGATCGCTTGCCCTAAACTATCGTATCGTTGATAAAGGGCAAAGAATTTCAGCCCGTCAGCAGGTACCGCACCAAAAATCTCCGGACCAATTCGTTCTAAACTGTTAACTAATCTAGGCACTTGGTCAGTGGTTATATTATCGGTTTCACTACAGAATAAATCTTGATAGTCTTTACGATTAAATGTATGATGATGGATTTTTCCTAAAAGGGTGCCGATGGTGGCAGCAACCTCTGGAGGAAAGATATTTTCCTTGGCGTAGAAATCCATTAAATCCCGATAGTCATCGAGATAGCGGAAAACCATAATGGAATTCTCACCATCAAAATGCAGCACCTCTGGTATCAAAGAGCGGAGGTTAGCAAGTTCTGGAAATTGCTGTAAGAATTCTTGAATTCGCCATTCATTCAAAAACTCACCAGCGGCTTTCCCTTCCTGGTTATGTCGCTCCTGCTTTACGAGCAGCTTATGACCATCTGGAAAGGTCAGCAATAAGTTAAAGTTCTTGGCTTCCAGTGGCTCAATTTTACTGAGAACTTGCTCGGAAGGATTGCATAAACCACGAGCAGCTATATAGTCAAAAACATTATGAGAGTTTAATATGAATGTCATAATTAGGGAATTGGGAATTGGGAATCGGGAATCGGGAATCGGAACCCACCCCTAACCCCTCCCAGGAGGGAATCGGGAATCGGGAATCGGGAATCGGGATTGGGGAATCGGGAATCGGGAATCGAAAAAAATAGGTGTTTAAAACCTTATTAATAGGAAAAATACTATATTCAATAGTATAGGTAAAAGGAAAGTTATTCTGCCAATAATTTACCCTTAAAAACAGACGCAACTAAAACTTTTATGTCCCTAAACTATTCAGGATAAGTGTGGTAAATGTGATCAATGTGGGAAATGTGGGAAATGTGGGAAATGTGGGAAGTGTGGGGAGGGTCGGGAGATAGCGAGATAGCGAGATAGCGAGATGGGGAAAGGGTGCATCTCATATTTGTAAAAAAGATCGGGAGTGTGGGGCGGGGGCGCGGGGCGGGGGCGCGGGGAGTGTGAGGAGTGTGGGAATTTTCTCCCGAATTTTTGCCTAATTGCAAAAGCGATGCAGTGGCCTCACGGGGGTTTCCCCCAAGACCGCTCTGCATCGCTGCTCCCTACTCCCTAGTCCCTGTTCCCTGCTTCCTATTCCATTTGCTCTATAACTAAACTAGTTATGTCATCAAAATATTTAAAAAGAATAGAAAATTATAGAGGTCTGGGTTTTATGATTTATTTGTAAATTATGTAGACTACGGTTGCTGGATAAAATGACATTGGTGACCGAAAATTAAGGATAATTTTCACTTTATTCTGGTAAATCTATGCTTTGAGTATCACAGGCTGATGTATGCGATCGCATTCGTTTTATGATTCTAATGTATGCGATCGCATTCGTTTTATGATTCTAATGTATGCCTTCCCGTAGTGGCTCTGTTCGCGTAGCGTGGCCTTTGGCCTTAAGAGCATCGCGTTTGTTGATGGTAAGCCTTCAGCGGTCAGCCGTCAGCCGTCAGCCTTTAGGTGATAGCTGTTCGCGTTCGCGGAGCGTGGCCAAAGGCCAAGCGTGCGCGTAGCGCATATGCTGATAACTGAATGCTGATAGCTGAATGCTGATAGCTGACGGCTGATAGCTGACGGCTGATAGCTGACGGCTGATAGCTGACAGTCCTATTATGCTTACCTAAGATTATGACAGTTGATGGTCCTATTCAATACTGGTTTGAGCTCAGGACCAGTGGGATAAGGCACCAACTCCACAATTCCATCCTGATTGATGATCCATCCTTGAGCTTCAATAATTGGTGGCTTTTTGGCTGTCACTTGAGGTTCCTGATTGGGTTTTTTCCCCCGATTGCGAGCAGCCCGATACAATTGACGCCTGGTGGCTGAGAAATCTCGCCAATCTATCCAAATGGTTTCACCTTTGAGGGGGTCAGTGGGGTCAGTGGGTAAGCCCCCTCGTCCAAGCAGAGCAAATCCATTCTGCTGATCATCGGTGCTACAGCCTGTGGCAATGAGTAGACCAGGGTTGATGATAGTTACTGGTAATGGGATTAATCCCAGGTTTTGAGTTAACTCGGGATTGCTAATATTGATTTGACCATCAATACCAAATTCAGAACTGGCAGTAATCTGGCTATCTGGAGACAGAAACAGACCTTGAGTAGTGATCACAATATTACCTCCATTACCAAATATGGCGTTGGCGGTGATGTTACTGTTTTCTACAATCACTACAAAATCACTATTAATCTTAATATCACCGCCACCACCATTACTGTCATTAACGCTGGTACTAATGGCGCTTTGGTTTGAAAGGAACAGTAAGTCACTAGTAAGTTTAATATCACCACCGCCGCTAAGCTCAGAAGTGGCAGTGATTTGCCCTCGATTACTGGTGATTTGATTAGCGGAAATATCAATATTGCCTCCTCCCGCCGAGAAATTGGATGCGGTAATACCACCACCATTGGGAGTGTCCGCTCCGCTGTTAGAAAGCTCGATCGAGTTTGCCACAATCTCAATATCCCCAGCTTGGCCTTGCCCTGGTGCTAGGAGGTTATTGCTTTGGAAGTTACTGACACTGATCGTTGCTCCATCTCGGATACTTAACTGATCAGTGAAGACCTCTAATTTACCGCCATTACCACTACCTGCGATCGCATTCGCCAATAATCCGCTGGCACCTAGGTCTGATCTCCCAATCAGTTCTATCTCCTGTGCCTGAACTCTCAAGGTTCCCCCATCGCCTTCGCCTCTGGTAATGGTTGCCACTTGAGTGCCATCCACCAGCCGCAAGCGTTCGGTTTCAATGGTCAACTCACCCCCTTTGCCTATGGCATCTAATTCCACATTGGCAAATATAGCGCTAGCAAAATTCGTGGCGGTACCAATTAATTCGACGTCTGTTGCGTTTACCTCTATAGAACCAGCATCCCCTTCACCAAAGGTAGTCGCTGCAATCTGAGCCCCATCACTCAGCCGCAAGCGTTCGGTGTCAATGGTCAATTTACCCCCATTCCCGATGGCTTCTCGTCGGACTTCTGTAAATAAGCCACTGGCTAATTCCTGTGGTGAGGTACCAATTAATTCGATGTCTGTTGCGTTTACCTCTATAGAACCGGCATTTCCTTTACCAAAGGTATTAGCTTCAATCTGAGCGCCATCACTGAGCCGCAAGCTCTCGGTGTTAATAGTCAATTTGCCCCCATTCCCGATGGCTTCTCGTCGCACGTCTGTAAATAAGCCACTGGGTAATCCCTGTGGTGAGGTACCACTCAATTGCAAATCGATTGCCTTTACGGTTAAAGAACCTGCATCCCCTTCACCACGGGTAATTGCTGAGATCTGGGCTCCATCAACCAGTCCCAAGCGCTCGGTGTTAATGGTCAATTTACCCCCATTCCCGATCGCGTCTGGTTCCACATTGGCTAACAGAGCGGTGGGTAATCCTTCGGTTGACGTACCACTCAATTGCAGATCGATTGCCTGTACGGTTAAAGAACCGGCATCCCCTTCACCAAAGGTATTAGCTGCAATCTGAGCCCCATCAGTTAGCCGCAAGCGTTCGGTGTTAATGGTCAATTGGCCCCCATTACCAATGGCTCCTGCTCTGACGTCTGTAAATAAGCCACTGGCTAATCCCTGTGGTGAGGTACCACTCAATTGCAAATCGATTGCCTTTACGGTTAAAGAACCTGCATCCCCTTCACCACGGGTAATTGCTGCGATCTGACCCCCATCAGTCAGCTGCAAACCCTCAGTTTCAATGGTCAAGTCGCCCCCATTCCCGATCGCGTCTGGTTCCACATTGGCAAACAAGCCACTAGGTAATCCCTCTGATGAGGTACCAATTAGTTCCATCTCAGTGACTTGCGCCCTCAAAGCACCTGCATCCCCTTTACCAAAGGTAGTAGCTGAAATTTGAGCCCCATCAGTAACTCGCAAGCGTTCCGTGTCAATGAGCAAATTGCCCCCATTCCCTGTAGCTCCTAGTTCCACATTTGCCGACAAGGTACTGGGGAAGATGCCAAAAGCTGTACCAATCAGTTCTACCTCCTTGGCCTGAACTAGCAAATCTCCTCCATCTCCAGAGCCAAAGGTACTAGCTGAGATCTGAGCCCCATCAGTAACTCGCAAGCGTTCCGTGTCAATGAGCAAATTGCCCCCATTCCCGGTAGCCCCTGGTGCTACTGGCACAAACAAACCACTGGGACCGAAGTTCGAGCCAGCAATCACCTCTACCTCAGCAGCGGTGATCGTCAAGGTGCCAGCATTCCCGGAGCTAAAGGTGCCACTGGAGATCTGAGCGCCATCAGCAACCCGCAAGCGTTCCGTGTCAATGAATAAATTACCCCCATTCCCTGTAGCCCCTGGTGCTACATCACTAGATAAACGGCTGAAAAAGAAATTATTTACAACGGTACCGATAACTTGCAATGCCTCCGTCGCCTTTACCGTCAAACTTCCCCCAGCCCCACTGCCCAGGGTATCGGCTAAGATGGCTGACCCCTGACTAAGGGTCACCCGCCGACCCTGCACCTGGATTTCACCCCCGCCATTACCACTGGTACTCACCGACGCCCCTTGGGACAAGGTAATATCCTGAAATTGTCCTACATCTTCATAGCTTAATGTCCAACCTGAGTTAGTTGGGGTTAGCGTTACCATCCCTTCTCCCTGGACGCTGCCCAGTTCAATCCGTCCTCCTGGTGTGGTGAGATTTCCTCCTGCAACCGCCACATCAACCCCCACCAAGGCTAAGGTTTTACCTGGCTGTACTTCCAGCCCCACTGGTCGATTGTCTCTGATTACTGCAAATGTAGCGGGATTAATACTCAGATTGTTCCCAGGCCCGTTGATCACAATTCTGCCTGGATTGGCTTGGGAGCCATACTGTAAACCAGTAGGAATATTAATGGTTAACAGGGGAGGCTCCTGGGGATTGGTAGCACTAAATTCACTGCCATCGGCAAATTTAATGCTGTTGGCGGTAGAGCCGATCAACGAGCCACCAATATCTAGGGAAGCCTCCGAACCAAACACAATCCCATTGGGATTGATTAAAAACAGGTTAGCCCTACCGTTAGCCCGAATTAAGCCATCAATCTTAGAGATGGAGCCACCAGTGACCCGGCTAATAATACTGTCAATAGTCAGGGAATTGTTGAAAAAGGCTGTATTCCCAGTCAGAACGGAAAACTGCTCGAAGCTATGGAAGAGATTACCTCCTGCAGTGGTACCACCGGTAATCTCAATGATATTGCCATTAGGAGTAACAATGGAATTGTTCGGTAGAGTATTATCTGGAACAATTTGAGCTGAGCAGAGCAAGGGCATCTGAGCCACTAGGTAACAGGCAATGGGCAAGGTCAGGAGTTGGTTTAAGGGTTTATTGTGCTCGCACCTAGGTGGAAATTTAAATAAATCTGTGATGACCATGAGGCTTTTCTAGAGACTGAAGCATTTTGTGGGCAAGAACTATCCTCTAGAATTCCCAAACCTCTAGACCAAGTAACGCTTATGACTAGAAAAGGGGAAATTTTTGGCTCTACCGTACTTGTTATAGCGCGTAGCGCTATACCTGTTTACTATCTGCTACGACCCTTGAACAGACCACCAATGCCCAACAGACCTAACCCAATTAAGCCACTGGTAGCCCCAGGGTGTGGCACCTGAGCCGATCCCTGGTCAGCATTGAAGGTTGACCAATTGAAATTTGAAGAAAACCGCTGCTGTTCTATCAACTGGCCTAATACTTGCCCACTGCCACCGCCACCACCGCCACCACCGCCACTGCCGCCACCACCGCCACTGCTACCGCCACCAGCACCGCCACCATAGCCCCATTCGTAGATGTCGAGCACATTCTGGATCCGGTCTTGATCTAGCCAGGATCCTGCTGTTTCGTTATAGCCATTGGCGATATACCAGTCGATCCATGAGGCATTCCAGTTAGGATCATTGAAGTAGGCACCGATTTTGCTGGCTAAGGTATTCTTGGCGTTGTTGAGCAAGTTATTGAGATTTAGGGTCATATTTGAGTCACTGGGGCGTCCATCTGAGCCCAACACAGTGGAGTTTAGGTTCCAGCCAATCACATCAAATGCTCGTAAATCTAGTGCTGAGATATCGGCCCTCTCTGCCCAACCTAGGGCTGGCTTCATAACACCCAAATCATTGCCCATACCGTCCCAGTGGCTGGCTTGATAGCCATCACCTCCTAATCCTAAATTGGGATCCTTGCCTTCAGAAAAGTATGCCAGAACTTTATTACCCCCATCAATGGAAAAGTAGGCGTCGGCACCATAGGCTAATTCAAGCATGTCTTGGTCTTCGCTCCAGGCACTATAGCGGTACATATCCAGGGAGGTAGTACGCATCAGACGGTCAAGGTTCATCTGATAACTAGCGTCATAATCCGCGAGTATCGTCGAATCCACCCCACTGACGAAGCCCAAGATATGACCAATTTCATGGATGCCGACACTGAGAAAGTCTATGGTGTTTGATGGGGTTGGGGCGTTACGCTGGTAATCATAGCTCCAATTGAAGGCGTCATTCATGACGATATAGCCATCGAGAAGGGAGTTATTCCTGTGGTAATTTATGGCTTTGGCATTGGCATTGGTCAGAGCAATGTTTTTGTTGTACCACCCATTTCTGCTTTCAAACACGGCATGATAGCCACTATGGCCATCATTATAGTTATGTTTTTGCAGGTTATCATAAGCAGTATAATCATCTACCGACGTTCTATCGGACTTCAGCTTCTTCCGAAATTTTTTGTACTTTTTAGACTTTTGCAGACCAGGGAGTGCCCCACCGAGGATGTTTGAGGGCAAGTCGTCGGTGACATCAACGTGAATTTTGACGGTGACATTATCGGTTAAATAGTAAGACCAAATCTCACCAGCCATTTCAAACCCGAGCATTTGTTCGAGGGACGTTCCTGGTTGATAGCTGAAGTCGAAGTCTATGGCTTGAGCTGGGGCGTTACCACCAATTACGGCTGCGGATGCCAGGGACAAGGACATCATTAATTGGCGATTCTTCATAAAATCTTACCTCGTAGAAATTACTGACATGAATACTGTCAGTATGAAAAGGTAATGTATGCAATCGTGTTTGTGATCTGAGGCTGGTGTATAGGATCGCGTTTGTTATTGGAGCCTGATGTATACAATTGTGTTTATTTATCTCTGTTGGTTTAGGATCACTTAATGAGTCGTTTAGGATCACAAGAAAAGTGTGTTACAGATCACTAGTTTGAAATTAGCAAATCTACGGTAAATCTACTAATCAGCTCTCCATGCTTGATCTGGCAAAACTGGCAGGACAAATTCCTGGTATTAGTAAGCACCTGAGACTAGAGGCAGTGGCGTCTCGCCAACGCCTAGAACGGGCTGAACAATTACTGGCAAAGGCTAAAAAACAACAAGAGAGTTTGGTCAAGTCTCATCAGCAATGGCGCGATCGCATGATTTTCACGGCGGCAACACCTGTAGAATCTCTGGATACTTGTGTTGATATCAGTAGTCCCCCTGAAAGCCATAGTGTTTTCGCCACCGATGGGTCTCAAATTTCCCCCTCTCACCACGAAATTCTCTACTGTTATGTGATTAATGTGGGTCGGGTAATGTTGCACTATGGACAAAGTCTTTACCCTCTGTTGGATAGTGTGCCCGAAGTGTTCTACCGACCGGAAGACTTATATATTTCTCGTCAGTGGGGGATTCGCACGGAGGAGTGGATGGGGCATCGGCGCACCATTTCCGAAGTATCGATGTTAGCAGAAATGGCTTGCCGTTGGGTGAAGCCACCAGCTCCCCACAGGGATACTCCCAATTTAGCGATAGTAGATGGTTCCCTAATTTACTGGTTTCTTGATGGGATGCCAGGGGATGCACGCGATCGCATCTTGCCTCCGATTCTAACAGCTTGGGAGCAGTTGCGTGCTGTTAATGTACCCCTGATTGGTTACCTGAGCGCTTCTCGTAGTGTGGAAATGGTTAATTTCCTCAGATTACCAGCTTGTCCCTATGAAACACCCAAATGTATCACCCAATGTGGTAATCTCACGGACAAGTTGCCCTGTCAGGTGATTGACCCCTTGCGGGATACCACTCTCTGGGCAAGTTTATTGCAACCAGGACAGCGTAGCCCTCTATTTCAGAGTTCCGCAGGGATTCTGGATTTATACGACCATCACCGGATCTATTTCTGTTATGTCCATGTGGGTACAGAAATTGCTCGGATCGAGATGCCAGAATGGGTAGCCCAGAATTCGGCATTGCTCAATCAAGCCTTGAGTTTAATGCTGGGGCAGGTCTATAAAGGATATGGTTATCCCATTGCTGTGTCTGAAGCTCATAATCAGGCCGTGATTAAGGCCGGTGACCGGAATCGCTTCTTTGCTTTGCTTGAACAACAAATGATTCGTGCAGGTGTCAAAAATGTGGGAATATCCTATAAGGAGGCTCGTAAACGGGGTAGTATTAGTTGAATGTAGAATGAAGAATGGAGAATTTAGAATGAAGAATGGAGAATTTAGAATGAAGAATGGAGAATTTAGAATGAAGAATAGTGAATGCAGAATGAAGAATAGTGAATGCAGAATTTAGAATTTATAATGCAGAATAGTGAATGATGAATGGAGAATTTAGAATTTATATATAATGGATAATTTAGAATTCATATATAATGGAGCATGAAGAATGGTGAAGGCAGAATGGTTAAGGCAGAAAGCAGAATGGTTAATTCTACATTCTTAATTCTACATTCTTAATTCTACATTCTCAATTCTACATTCTTAATTCTACATTCTTAATTCTACATTCTTAATTCTACATTCTTAATTCTAAAAAATTTTTACCTTACCCACTTAAAAACCGGTATAGTCTCATGGCAAATGTATTAAGAATTCTGTTTAAACAAGATAGCTATCTCAAGCAAGAGCCGATTCAATCGTCGCAATTGCCTGATAATAAACGTCAGATGGTACCAGCAGGTACTCTATTAGTACTTCGCTATTATGGTCAGGAATCTGGCAATCACATTAAACTGGGTTTAAAAGATATTGCTTTTCAGGGTTTCAGTGGTGATTGGTATGCCTTTGAAGACCATGTAGCAATTATGATGGATAGTATTCAACCAGTAGAAACTGTTAGTAATGTAGTCTCTAAACAAGAGGATAAGACTGCTTTCAACATTCCTATTTATCAGAATACCTTAGTCAATCAACCGGTTTTACTTAACCTTTTCTTTAATCAAGATACGGTAATTAAGCGAGCTCCTATTCAATCTAATATGTTGAATGAAGTATCAAAGCAGGAAATTCCAGCAGGCACTGAATTGGTGATTGTTACTGATCAAGCTAATGCTGATAATACCATTAAGTTTACTGTGGAGGAGAATCACGTAAAATTTAGCCTGAAAGATCTGGAATTCAAGGGCTTTAGTGAAGATTGGTATGCCTTTGCTGGACATGTTGGTATTCAAGGGATGGGCTAATTACTCTTAAAAATCTGAATCATCACTCAGCGTCTCAATCAACAAATCCATCTGTTGCTGTCGCTGATCCAAAAAATATTCACATTCATGGAGATATTCGACAGCAGCGGAGAACTGATCAAACACGTCGGCTAGTGCTAGTTCTCCCGTTTCTATTTGCCTAATGATAGTTTCCACTTTAGCCACCGTCGCTTCATAGTTCCAGGTTTCTCCAGAAGGGATTTCAGTTAGGTTTGAATCAGTTAGGTTTGAATCAGTTAGGTTTGAATCAGGTTGAGTTTCCATAGATAGTAATTCTCAATGGGGTAAGGTACAGAATTTTTGGATTTTAGGGAATCGGGAACAGGGAATCGGGAACAGGGAATCGGTAATCGGGAATTGGGAATCGGGAATCGGTAATCGGTAATCGGGAGAAGAGGCAAGAGGCATAACCCACCCCTAACCCATCCCAGGAGAGGAATAGAGGCAATAGTTAATAAAGTATATAGCAATTCTAAGACTTATGAGGTAAAGTAACAGCAGTCAGTAAACCAATTATGACAATCGGACTTAGTGACTTTTAAGGCACATTCCACACCCTCAACTGTGATACCAGCCATAGAGAACAATTGAACTAAACATAAATACTAAAAGTAGCCCCTTTAAATAAAATCAACGTTCCGACTCCGTTGCTATGCTCCTTGAAGCAAGCAAAAATAAGAAGTCTCGTGGAAAAGAAGTCCAATCACGTTTGCTTCTATTTTAACCTGATTTAGATGGGATTGCCCTATAAAAAAATGCTAGAAACTGTATTTAATCTACCACTTCAGCAAAGACAAAATATAGCCATTATTGGAGCCGGTGCTATGGGAGTCTCAACAGCATGTATTTTAGCTAGATTAGGTATCGCCAAAGTATCGGTTTTTGAAGCTGAATCAAAAGTTTTTAATAAAAATGGAGCTTCTCTCAATAATACAGGTATTTTGCATCATTTTGTTTATGGTGCACATAAAAAGACACTGGAACATTTATTCAAACAAAGTATTTTATTTAAACAATTAATGCCTGAGTATGTTTTTGTAGATAGCTATGTTAATTATTTAGTACCCAATGAAATAGGAAACACTGCTATTAACCAAGAAGGGATAACTTATAAAGATGTTGCTGCTGCTTTGGTTGAAATTTATCAGCAACATTTAAAATACTCTCATAATGAAGCTATTTTTGGCAAGCCAGAAGACTTAGTAAAGATACTAGATCAAGAAGCCATCAAACCCTTACTTGGAAATTTCGATCCGGCCAAACAGGACATCGCTGGTGCAGTCAAAGTTAGGCAATTTGTCTTAAATATTGCCGAATATGTTTGTCACCTGAGGGGGTGACATGCAAGCTAAAATCCTTACTGGGTATTGCGTTCAGCCGATCTGTAACAAAAAGATACATGCTGTTTTGGCCTGACCTTGGACGTAGTTATAAGGGTTTGAGCTTGCCATTACATCATTCGTAGGGTCAATTTGCCAGTTTATCTTTCCTAAGACAACTGGCATCAAAGCCTTATCTAGTAAGATTTTCAGGTCTCATGTCACCCCCTCAGGTTTGTCACATGATCAATCTGTTTAATTTTCTTGTTAGAGAAAATTTTGTTGACATTCACTACAATAAGGAAGTACGTAATATTGCCATCAATAGTCAAAACTTCGAGTTAAAGATAAATCACAATAATCAACTTTATTTCGATACGATAGTTAATGCTGGTTATGCCAAGGGTTTGGGCATTCCGATTCCAGAACTAAAATTTGAGCAATATATCGAAGGAAATCTAGTAAAGCTAAAAGTTTATGGACTATACAAGATTCCCTCAGACTTGAAAAAACAGTTTCCAGAAATCGAAAAAAGTTTTTCTAGTACTATGCTCATTCGAGGTCAATATGGTGGAATAATTAAAGTCGGATACGATCATCTGGCAATTTTTTCTGGTCGAGAATATAACCAGGCAGAATTAGATATTCCCTTGGCTGAAACTCCGAAAACTATTCCTAGGGAATGGTTGGATAATTTGGAAAAAATAACTGGTAGAACGGAAGCAGAAATGTTGAGCACAATTAAGCAGGATATTTCTCGCTGGATTCCTTGGGCTAAGGGATTGGAAAATATTAAGCTCAAAAAAGCGGTTCAAGTTTATCCTGGTAGAAAAACTACCGATGAGGTAGATGCTGCCAAACGGGATGATAATCCTATTCGTTATCTATATCACCATAAAAATGGGGGTAAATATATTCATATTCCTGGGTTTAAATTAACTTCTATTCCTTACAATGCATTTCAGGTTGTTCTCGAAATACTATCAACTTATGTATGCCAGGGTATTCTTACCCAAGAGCAAGTAGATAAGCACATAGCTATTGACCAAAATCAGCACATAATTCTCTCCCCTGAAATGGAATCTGCTCTTGGTAAAAATCTATCTCAATTGGCGGTTTCTGAAAGAGAAAAAATTATTGATGATTGGGGTATTTACTAGCAAATTAGTTAGTGCAATTCTACTACCCATGAGGTACAATTTTCTAGGTTTTAGGGAGCAGCGCTGCATCGCTGTTACCTGTTCCCTAAAATCTCGAAATTGTGTACCTCACAAGTAGTAGAATTGCTATAGTTAAGTAATGACCTAAATGTGAAAACCGATACCATATTCTATCGCCTGTTTCAATCGTTCCCCAGCATCTTTTTTGAATTAATTAACCATTCCCCTACAGAAGCACAAGCTTATCAATTCGCTTCTGTGGAAGTCAAACAACTAGCCTTTAGAATTGATGGGGTATTCCTGCCCACAATCACCACAGCCCAACAACCAATTTATTTTGTAGAAGTCCAATTTCAGAGGGACTCTCAATTTTACTCCCGGTTTTTTAGTGAAATTTTTCTGTACTTAGACAAAACCGAACTCAGCAATGATTGGCGTGGTGTGGTGATTTACCCTAGCCGCAATGTGGAGAAAGGAGCTACTTTTAGGTATCGAGAATTACTCGATTCTCCAAGGGTATCTCGGATTTATCTCGATGAATTAGCCGAGACCTCTGCACCATCGGTGGGTATCTCCACAGTACAGCTAATTGTCACTGAGGAAGATTCTGCCATTGCATTTGCTCAAGACTTGATTCAACGAACCACTGAGGAGGTGGAGAATGAACGACAAAAGCGAGAACTTCTACAATTAATAGAGACCATACTGGTGTATAAGTTACCCAAACTCAGTCGCACGGAGATCGAAGCCATGTTTAGCTTAAGTGATTTACGGCAAACCAAAGTTTATCAGGAGGCAAAAGCCGAAGGTATACAGGAGGGGAGACTTGAAGGTGAAATTCAAGGCAAATTAAAGTCGATACCTCGGTTATTAGCGTTGGGGTTAACCATAGAACAAGTTGCCCAAGCTTTAGAATTAGAGGTGGAACAAGTTACACAGGTGGTTGAGCAGTCTTCTGATAGTTGACATATTTAGGTAATGGGTAATGGGTAATGGGCAATAGGCAATAGGCAATAGGCAATAGTCAAGAGTTCATAAACTATAGCGCTGCTCCCGATTCCCGATTCCCGATTCCCGATTCCCGATTCCCGATTCCCTACTCCCTTATAGTGAAAATCCACAAAGCTGATCCCTTTGACCCTCACGGTTATAGTGCCAATAATCGTACAACCAACTACAACCGCGCTGTAGCAAATAATCCACATCTAAATTCCACAAGATCACGGTTTTGTCTTTACTAGCAGAAGCTAGCCACTTGCCATCGGGACTAAAACTAACTCCAAACACCGAATCGTTGTGTCCCTTAAAGGTATTAATTAAATGTCCATCCCGACTCCAAAGATTAACCGTTGTATCACCACTAGCAGATGCGATTAAGGTTCCATCGGGACTAAAACTAACCCAATTCACGGCACCATTATGGCCTTTCAAGGTATTGAGTAACTTGCCATCACGATTCCAGAGTTTTACCGTGCCATCACTACTAGCAGAAGCAATCATCTCGCCGTCTGGACTGAAACTAACCCAATTCACCGCATCATTATGCTCTTGATTATCCCCTTCTAAGGTTTTGAGCAACTTACCCTTAGTATTCCAGAGTTTTACAGTCCCATCATTACTAGCAGAAGCAATCTGCTTGCCATCTGGGCTAAAACTGACTCCCCAAACTTTATCCTGGTGCCCCTCTAAGGTCTTGACTAAGGTGCCGTCTAAATCCCAGAGTTTCACGGTTCTGTCAGCACTAGCAGAGGCAATTAACTTACTATCGGGACTAAAACTAACTCCCCAAACCTGATCCTGGTGTCCTTCTAGAGTATTAAGCAAGGAGCCATCTAAACTCCAGAGTTTAACCGTTTTATCTTCACTAGCGCTAGCCATAATCGTGCTATCAGGGCTGAAACTAATTGCAGTCAAAGGTTCACCATGAGCCAAGAAGGTTTTGCTGGTACGATCCTTACGCCTCAAGAGTTGAATGGTATTGTCTGCACTAGCAGTAGCAATCATTTCACCATCGGGGCTGAAACTTACACTTCTGACAGTTTGATTATGGCGGATCGGTGCCAGTATCCCCCCGTCACTAGCCCAGAGTCTAATGGTTTTGTCTGCACTAGCCGATGCAATGGTCTTGTTGTCGGGACTGAAAGTGACATCTACCACCATTTCGCTATGTCCAGCCAAGGTTTCGATTAATTCCCCATCACTGTTCCAGAGTTTAATGGTGTGATCAGCACTAGCCGTAGCTAGCCTCTTACCATCGGAGCTAAAACTGACATCAAGAACCCAATTACGATGACCTTCGAGGGTATCAATTAATTCCCCATTAGTTTGCCAGAGTTTGACAGTGTTGTCTGTACTGGTAGAGGCAATAGTGTTGCCATCAGGACTAAAACGGACACTCACCACTGGTTTGGTATGAGCTTGCCAGGTTTTCAGGAGTGTTCCGTCCCTGCGCCAAAGTTTGATAGTTTTGTCCTTACTAGCAGAAGCAATTAACTGACTATTGGGAGAAATACTAACCCCCAACACTGAATCACTGTGACCAGTGAGAGTATGGAGTAAAGCACCATCTTTACTCCAAAGTTTCACAGTTTTATCCTCACTAGCCGATGCGATCATCTGGCGATTGGGGCTAAACCTAACACAATGGACTGTTTCGGTATGCCCATCTGGCCCATCTAAGGTCATTACTAGGGATCCATCCTTACCCCATAGCTTGACGGTTTTGTCTTCACTACCACTAGCCAGCATCTGACCATCTTGACTAAAACTGACACTTTGGATTCCAGCCCGATGACCTCGGAAACTTTTGAGCAACTTACCGTTTTTGCCCCAAAGTTTGATAGTCTTGTCTCGACTCCCAGAGGCAATCAGCTGACCATCTGGACTAAAACTGACACTACTAACCCAATCTCGATGTCCCTTTAAACGGTTGCGTTCTCTGACCCCATAAACTGCCTGTTGTAGAGCAGTGACTACCCGTGTCTGGGTCTCTGCATTCACCCCAAGGGATTGCTGCAATTGCTGGGCTGCCTCTAAACTTAGGATTAGGGCATCAAAGGTTCTGTTGGCATCAACTAGAGCTTTTGAGGAGTAGCTCAGGTCACTCAAATGGTTGTTGGTTTTACTGATAGCGTAGCGAACCCCAAGTATACCGGTAATCACCATCAGACTGAACAATGCCATTCCTGCCCAACGTGCTTCTCGCAATCGTTGTCTGAGAATTCGATTCAGCTTTTCTTCGGTTTTCCTTTGTTTTTTAGTTATTTCAGCCAGTTGGTTTTGGAGTTCTTGTTCTTTAACCAGTTGCTCAATTTTATCCTGGCTCTGTTTGTCTTTCTGGCGCAGATTTTCTAATTCTGCTTGCAGTTTCGATTGCTTTTTATGGCGGATAACGTCTACCAGGTAATCGTGAACCAGTTGATAGCGGTTGATCGTAATTTCTGGTAATATAAATACTAATCCTGATTTCTCAAAAATTTCTAATATTAAATCTAATGTATGGTCTTCTAAGGATGATTCTATGGCTAGCTCCGAGCGATTCTTAAGGGGTCGATTTTTATTGTCATCAATGAGTAACGACAACACTAGCCAAGCCGCTGTTTCATTCTCAGGACCACAATCTTTAATAACTTTTTCTAAAAACCGTTCCACCAGTTTGGCTTTGGGACCATGGTGCTGATACTGAGCTAAAGTCGTAATATTTTCAGCTTGGAGTTGAGCACCTACCACTTGCAACTCAATGGGACGAACTTCTCCAATTTCAGATCCTAATTCTCTGACTAATTCGTCAACTAAAGCTGGCTCTAAATAAAAATTAGCCCGATGGGTTAAGCTTTGAATAACTGCATAAGCATCTTCTAAGGAAAAATTGACTAATGGATAACGAATCTTTTTATCTAAGATATTACTTTCTATAACTTCCCAAGTATAATGTTCTAGTTCTAGTAATTTATGTAAGGCGTTATCTCGGATAGAAAAAATTAGTTTTAAATAGGGTAATTTAAGACAATTTACTAAAAAAATATAAAACAGTTTGCGTTGGTATTGATGGGAATAAACGGAGAAAAACTCTTCAAACTGATCAAAGATTAAAACCGTTAACAAGTTATTGTCGGCGTTGTGTTGTAATTGCTCCAGGATAGAAGAAATTAGATCGTTACCATTACCGTTACCATTAGAATTTATAAATTTTTCCCTGATCAAGAGGTCTTCATTTCCATTTCCTGATACCTGATCGGCCAAGTGTTTATCTAGTTCCCCCACCCAATCGGTGTAAACTTGTACCACAATCGGTAACCCAATGCGATCGCCAAGGGGTCTATTTTTGAGTGCTGGCACTAATCCGGCATGGACAATGGAACTTTTTCCAACCCCTGACTGACCATGAATAACTGTCAGTTTGTGATCAGCACGGGTAATCCGTTCCATTAAGCGGTTTACATCTCGCTGACGTCCGGAAGCTGCCATTTCCTGGGGAATAAGGTCTTGTGGCTGTACACCATGCCAGCTGGGATTATTAGCTCCTCGTGGTGGCTGTAGACGACTAGCACCAATGAAGGCACGGAAGCCATACAGCTGCTCCACTGCCCGTTGTTCTTGTTTAATCCGAAATGCTTCTAGGTATTGCCCTTGTTCAAAGTAAAGGCTACGTAATCGTTCCAACAGGTGCAGGTAACGCTGAGGCTCATAGTGATAATTGCTGGATTCTATGGCATCTGCTAGTTTATGACTCGCTTTTTCCAGCTGCTTGACCGCTTCTGCTAAATTTCCCTGCTTTCCTTGGGATTTTACCAAAAATAATCGATAGAGCTGGGCTAATAGCAATGGATGCAAGCCTTGGTCATGGGGCTGATCATCAGCAGCAACAACCAAAATTAATAGAGCTTTCTCGGCTAATTGACCAGCATCGTCCCATCGGGATTGCTCAAGGGCTACTTCTGCCAGAAAACCGTAATCTTGGGCTAGTTGCACCTGAGTCCCATAGGTTTCATGAAGGGACAGAGCCTGTTGAGAGGTGGTTTGTAAGAATGACCACCCTTGTAGATGCTGCAGCAGTTCAGCTAGCTTACTAATAAAAATAGCCACCAGATCGTGACGCCCCGCTTGGGTGAAAATTCCCATACATCGATGCAGATACGGCCAAGCTTCTTCCCAATAGCGCTGTTTATGAGCTTGATTTTGGTCAGCCTGGCGACAGTAACACAAACCGAGATAAAACAATAATAACCCCTGCCGTTCTAAGTTATCGGTTTGCTGCCAAACTCTTAAGCTTTTACGAAACCGCTTCTTGGCTAGATTTATGCGATCGCGTTTATAGTCATCTAGACCCAAAACAAATTCTAGACTAGCGTCTAATTCCTTGTCCAAGGTAATGCCACGACTGTGCAAATCTTTTAGGGCGAAATCCAGTTCAAATCGACGTTGGTTTTGCAGTGCTGAGTTTCTGGAATAGGTAATACAAATATCGGGGTTGGTTGGTTGGAGGTTGGGAGGTTGGAGGTTGGGAGGTTGAAGGTTGGGAGGTTGGAGGTTGGAATGTTGAAGGTTGGGAGGTTGAAGGTTGGGAGGTTGAAGGTTGGGAGGTTGGAGGTTGGGAGGTTGAAGGTTGGAATGTTGAAGGTTGGTTGGTTGTTCGCCTTTGGCGTTCCCGTAGGGTAGGTTGGGATTGGGGATTTGTGGCGTGGTTGAGGGGGAAGGCTTTCCAGAGTTCAATAGACAGGCAAATACCATTTGAGCCTTTTGTCCGAGAAAATTGACTAACTCTGTGGTGGTCAGTTCAAACTTGAGGGGAGTGGCTGCCCAACTGGCAAAATCTGGTGCCAACCGGATCAGTTTTTGCAGTACTTGGTCATTAACCCACAATATTAGAGGAAAGGTTAGGCGTTTACGAAACTCATCCCGGACTTGATTAGTAGAGGTCAGTAATTCCTCAAGGGCAATGACTGACTCTAAACCAACAATCAGTAATGCGGCATGAGGGGGTGAGGAGGTAAGAGGGTCAGGGGATGAAGGGTCAATGGGGCTAGAACTCTCTCTGTTCCCGCATCTGTCTATCCCCTTGTCCTGTCCACGCCCCAATTCCCTGTGTTCGTAGTTTTGGATGGTGGTGTAAAGGGTGGTAGCCGATGGCGGTATGATAAACTCTGTAATCGGGTATTGCTGCTGACAGAGTGCTTTGAGGCGTTGCAGCATCTGTTGTTGCAAACCCTGGTAGTTACATCGCACGATCACAAGGGAAAATTCCCCTTGTGAAAATGCGATCGCTCTAGAGAGAGCCTTTAATGTACTATCGTTGTATTGGGCAGCGTCTGCTGGTGATTTTGTTTCAACCATGACTTAAACTGCGGTGCCTCTTCTAATGCTGGATTTATACCAAACCAATTTCCATCGCGATCGCGGTATTCAAAGACAAACATACTGCGCAATAGAGTTTGGTATTCCGTATCACCCCTGACTTTTTGCTGTTGCACCACCTGAAACAGCAATTCCCACTCCTCATCAGTAATTGATGAGATCAGATAATCGCGACGTTCGAGAATCACATTTTCTAAACACTCACTGGGAATCGGTGGGTTTTCTTGCCTAAGACAATCAAACAATAATCCTAGCAAGTTGCGCACATGACCACCACTAATTCGGCACAAGCGGTTTAAGGTTTCTATATTATCAAATACTTCCGGGAGCAAAGCAAATTGTTCCTCAGTAGTTTGATTGGGGAAAGCTCTAACCAGTACCATTTCTCGTAGCAAAGCCATGCCATCGGGAAACTCCTTACCTGTGCGCAGTTTAACTGGCACCATCGGTAAGATTTTAGGAGTAAGTCCACCACCTAAGCGATTCTTCAGGGTTTCGCACTCATTGGAGAAAGTTAACGCCAAGGGAATTGTGTACACAATATGGCAATTGAGTCGGCGTAACTGTTCACCCCGGTCAATGAATAAGTATTCTGGTTGCGTACGCCCAGAGGGTAAAGGGCGAATATCCACCCGGTCCAGATTATCCACAATCACCACTAGTCCCGCCTTACCCTTTTTCTTCAGGGTAGTGGTAGCAGGTTTTAGTAGTTCTTCATTAATCGAGTCTAAGATGCCACTAGTGCGAGGTTCGAGATATTCCCGTAATCGACGCCGCAGTTTAGGACTTTCCTTAGTTTTAGCCGTTATTTTGCCAATGCCTACCGACAATTCTGCTTCAGCACCTAATTCAATTGGTGTGCGCAAAAAATCGGTAATTTCTGTAAAAAGATTGACAAAATAGCCTGGTTTTATATTAATTTTAATTTTCTCCAGACTTTCACTGACTTGACCAGCTATACTCAGCAAAATATCGCTTAGATCAACATCAGCCATGTCTAAATCTTGAGACGACTCAAAATAAACCACATGAAATTTTTGTTGCTCTAATTCAGCTTTTAGTCTAAGTAATTCTGTGGATTTACCACAGCCAATATGCCCTGTAAATAGCTGACAAGTCGGCTCATCTGGAGAAATTAAGGTGATGGTTCGCTTGAGGGATTCAATAATTTTATTTCCTCTGACTGGGGAAAAATCAATATAGTATTTTCTATCATTGACATCTCCCATACTCAGGGGCTTGCTGGGATTACAAGCTTTGTATAATCTTGGCAGATCTAGTACCATTATAGCGTAATTTTCCTTCCTGATTTAGTCGCAGGACAATGCTAATTCCCACGTTTTTTTAGCACCTAACTTACCTTTTATAAAAGCGTTTTGCTAACCAATAAAGATGCCCCCGTCAATTCTGAACATATGTCTAGCCACTCACACTTTTGCTCTTGGTCTTTTGCTTCATCCCGGCTGGCCAAGGATAACGACGGTGGGTTTTGACTATTGAGTTTACCCTCAAAATTAGTCCATGTTGGTGTATGATCATTAACTTTACCATAATTTACGATTTGGGTATCCGTGAGACTCTGACCTAAGTTCAGTAGCATCGGCAAGGTTAGACTAACACTTAAGAATTGGCTGATCATCTCATATCTCTCCTATGGTTTGCATCGAATCAATGGTGTAAGGCAATGATTAACTCTTCGACAGCTGTGGGTTGGAATCAGGAAGTTACCAGGGATGAATAATGGCTGTAACCCATGTCAGCTGTGAAGCATCTATGTAAGCATTCAGCCGTCAGCTATCAGCTATCAGCCATTGGCCGTAGGCCACGCACGCTACTTGAGGTGCTTTGTGGCACAGGCAAATAGTTTGTGCCACAGGCTTCGAGGCTGGAACCTAACTCAGCATTATTCGAATGCTTACTTCTTTTATTCAAAAGCTGACGGCTGACGGCTGATAGCTGAATGCTTACGCATCTATTTCTATATTCGCCCTCTTCTCAAAAGTGATTCCTGAACTGATGCTCTAGGATCGAAAGCAGAAGTGTCTTAAGCAGGAGGTGCTGTTTTGACCGAATTCTGGCCTGAGTCTGACTCTGTTAACTCTCTAGATTTTGATCAGGATTTAGATAGCGCAATTTCAGGTTTTGAGCAAATCCAGGCAGAACTGAACTACAAACAGGCACAAGACTCCCTCAGGGATCTAGTCGCTAATCTTGACTTATCCCGTAGAGAAAAAGCTGGTTTAGATGCTCAAATCCAAGACTTAGGCAATCTGCTTGAGAAGCTGGAAAATACCTGTATCCAAATTGCGGCCTTTGGCATGGTGGGACGAGGGAAATCCTCTGTACTCAATGCCTTAGTCGGTCAACCTGTATTTGAAACTGGTGCCCTACATGGGGTGACTCAGAATGCTCAAACTGCCCATTGGCAGCCCCATAATCAAAGCCATAATCAAAGCCCTAGTCAAACCTCTAGTCAAGAAACCCCTAGTCCAAATCATAGCCAACAGGATATTCTACAGGTTGCCCTACCCAGTATTGGTAATTCCCAAATTCAGCTAATCGATACCCCAGGGATTGATGAAGTAGATGGGGAAACTCGGGAAGCCTTAGCTCTAGAGGTGGCTAAACAGGCAGATTTACTGCTGTTTATTATTGCTGGTGATATGACTAAGGTAGAGTACCAAGCTCTATCTCAGTTAAGAGCTAGTGGGAAACCGATGTTACTGGTGTTGAACAAGATTGACCAATATCCCGATGCTGATCGCATGGCAATTTACAGAAAAATTCGGGATGAACGGGTCAAGCAGTTGCTTTCACCAGCAGAAATTGTGATGGTTGCTGCTTCACCTTTGGTATCTGTAGCAGTGCGATCGCCTAATGGCAACATTCAGGTCAAGCGCCGCCGAGGGAAACCCCAGATTGAAGATTTGAAACTAAAAATTCTGGAGATTTTACATCGGGAAGGTAAATCCCTTGTTGCTCTTAACACCATGCTTTACGCGGATGAGTTGAATGAAAACTTGGTCAACCGAAAAATGAAGATTCGGGATGACAGTGCCAATCAAATTATCTGGAAAGCAGTGATAACTAAAGCATTTGTCATTGCTCTCAATCCAGTTACTGTTGTGGATATCCTCACCGCTACTGTAGTTGATGTGGTAATGATTCTTACTTTATCCCGTCTCTATGGTATTGCTATGACTGAGCAGGGAGCTATTCAATTATTACAAAAAATCGCTATGAGTATGGGAGGTATTGGTGCTAGTGAACTCTTGGCTAACTTGGGACTGAGTAGCTTAAAAAGTATTTTAGGCATTTCTGCTCCTGTCACTGGTGGGGTTTCCCTAGCGCCATATATGTCCGTTGCCATCACCCAAGCTAGTGTTGCTGGAGTTTCTGGCTATGGTATTGGACAAATTACCAAAACCTATTTAGCTAATGGCGCATCCTGGGGAGAAGATGGACCAAAAGCCGTTGTTAGACGAATTCTCTCCTCTTTAGACGAAACCTCAATTCTCCATCGCATTAAAGGAGAATTGAGGGCAAGATTATCGAAAGTTGAAGGTTGAAAGTTGTTTGTAAGAATGTAGAATGTAGAATGTAGAATGTAGAATTAAGAATTCTACATTCTACATTCTTAATTCTTAATTCAAAAAGGGCGAACAACCTTGGCCTTTAGGCCACGCTACGCGAATAACTTCGAGTTACTTTTTGAAAGAATCTAGCCATTCTCTAACTTGCTCACCAGCAACATCGCGACCTCCGAGACCGAAGGCTAATGCGATCGCAACCGCGATTGCACCTAAGAGCAAACCAAAGGCTAAGTTCACAATATCAGGGGCAATGCCCATTTGTTGTAGACCTAGGGCTAAAGAAAAGGCAATAATCGCAATCCTAGCTACTTGTGCCAGGATATTTGATTGGCGAGCGCCGGAGCCAGTAATCAAGTTGAAAGCAAAATTGGCTAGGAATAGACCGATAGCAAGGACTACTAACCCGGACAGCACCCGAGCACCAATGAAACCAACCCCACCGACAATGTCAGTTAAGGCGGGAATCTGTAACACATCCGTTGCTGCCACAATACCAGCGATCATGATACCAATCAGTACAAGCAGTCCCGCTAGCTCAGAAGGGGTGCGACTGGTAAGTGGGTTCTGTGGTGTGTCTGATTCTGCTGTTTCATCAGTTGTTTCATCAGTGGTGCTAGGAGCGCTGGCGGAAAAACCTAGCCAATTAAATAAATTGTTGAAGCCAAGGTCTGTCAGGACGTTGGTGAGCAGATCATTAACAAACTGTCCGATTACGTAGAAAACTGCCAGAATACCAGCCGCAGCAAATAGTTTGGGGATGGTATTAGTAACCTGGCTTAACATTGCGATCGAAGGGCCAGAGATGGCCTGGATCTGCAAGGCATTAAGGGCAGCGGTAGCAACGGGAATCAAAATCAGGACATAGACAATCGTACCGATAATCCCCGCTAGGGAGCGACCACCAGAGCTACTTAGTCCAAACCGCTCCCCGATCTGATTTGTACCTGCTGCTGTCAAGAAACTAGTGACCAGACGTTGCACAAGTTGAGCAATAAACCAACCAATAGCACCAATTGCTATGGCTGCGCCAATATTGGGCACAATCCCCCAAATCTCACCCAGCATAGTTAGTACTGGATCGAGAGTTCCCTGTAAGCCTAGGGTCTCTAAGACCGATGGCAGAAACAGTAAGAAGATTAAGTAGTAAAGGGCATTGCCAATGGTTTGAGCCAGAGAGAACTGACTAGTACCACCATCGCCGACTTGCTCACCCAAGCGCTGATCGAGATTCAATGCATTGAGGGTCCTGACTACTATCATCTTGACGATAGTTCCGATTAACCAGGCAATGCCCAATAGAATCGCCGCACCAAAGACACTGGGGAGGAAGCCGAGGATGGTGTCTAGAAAACTATTCAGGGGTCCGGAAACCGTATCTAGCTTGAGGGTTTCTAGAACCGCCACTACCGTGAAAACGATGATAATCCAGAAAACTGCCCCGGATAACCATTGCTCAATGGGAGGAGGCTCGCTTCCTGGCTGACCGCCAGTAGCCCACTGAGCAATGTTGTTGTCAATATTGGTGCGATTCAGTACTGCTTTGGTAATACCAGCAGCAATCTTAGCAAGGATAAGACCAATGACTAAGATTGCGATCGATTTAACCACATTCAGTAAGGTGGTTCCCCCATCTGCCAAAACTTGGTCTAATGCGGGAACTCCTGTCTGGGCTAAAACCAGGTGTGCCGATGGCTGCACACCAACTCCTACAATTTGGAAGATACCTTCCCAAGTTCCATTCATAGTCTTTGTTCTTACTTAAATTGTCCAATGTCACAAACAACCCTAAGTTTTTTAAGTTCCTTGTGACTACTGTGGTCTGGTGAGGAGCACGGTATTATCGTCTCAACTAGATAAGTTGAGCAGCGGGGAAGCTGCGCGTCTGGTGACCCCAGAGGAACCGAGACGCTGCGGTATAGACTGCCGTCCCAAAAAGAGCTGGACAACAAGAGGTGCAGTTGTTGTGCTTTCCAGTTAAAGCCGGAATCGCCGATTCTGCACAAGGTAACGTTTGCCTCGCCAACGTTGTTGGTCGGTACTTTCCGAACCGCACTGTCTTAGCCCTCGTCTAATTGTTTAACGACTCGGTTCTAGAGCTTGGAGCGGGCAAAGTACCCCAAGGTAGGAACTTTAACACTTGCCAACAACGTAGATCCTTTACCTTAAGGGCAACCCCTTGGGTCAAGGTCTTAGGCTGGTCAGCTACCTGAAGGGAGGCTATCTACGCCTGGTCTCTTCAGAGGAGGGTGCTGACTGAAAATAACCTTGAGCAGAAGGTACGACAAGAAGATTTAAAAGTAAAGGTTGAGATGTTCATGGAGAACGTTTTACTCCTCAAATTTTCCACAGATGTGGCTTAATCTTGCCTAACTGACAAATCTTGACCCAGGAGTGCTGATAGAATTTACCCATAGTTGCCGACAGGAGTCAACTGCTTGGCTTAGGGGGTCTTACCCCCGCTGGTTAGCTGGGTAACTTGATTGAGTGTTGAATCGGCATTTGCCCCGATGTGACGTCGGACACTCGGGAGCTGAAAGATTTCTTGGTAGGTTTGTCAGTCACTCAAGACGTAACCCTTATATTTAGAGCGAATTGATGTACAAAAATCAAGTCTTGATTAATTTTTCCTCCTCACAACTCTAGTGGTCTGGTAGTGTGGCTAGCTGCCACCGTAATCAAGATAGTTCAATAATGTCGAAATTTTACATGCAAAACGCCCAATTTTTTGAACAATCCATTAAAATTAATGCCAGCGCCACCATTGTCGAGCGCTGTATCACTGACCAGAGCTTAATGCATCGCTGGCTCAACCCGATTTTGCGTTGTGAATCAGTGGGGCAGTGGAGTACTGATGTCGGGAGTCGCTCGCGGTTTATTATTAACATTCCCTGGTTGCAGCCCACTCTCAAGAGTGTGGTTATTGACCGCAAGCCAGGGTTAGTGGTTTGGCAGTTCCAGGGTTTTTTCAAAGGACGAGACCGCTGGGAGTGTCAGCCAGCTGAACAAGGCACCCGTTTGGTCAACCGTTTTGAATTTGAAATTCCCAACCCCATCGTTAGCTGGGGATTCAACAGCTTTGCTGCCCAATGGACTCAGAATGATATGAAAGCCCAACTCAGACGCCTTAAGTTAGTAGCAGAAGAGATTTACCGACGTGAGTGCAGTCATTAGGGATTAGGGATTAGGGAATTGGTGATTAGTCATGCCCATCCATAGAAGCCTTTACTCATTTCCGATCTGTTTTAGTAACCGACGAATGATATCAGCATCCTCAGCTTGGGGCAGGATTTCCAAATAACGTTCTAAATCCTGGCATGCTTCTGATAAATATCCCAACTGGGAGTAAATCAGCCCCCGATCCCGCAGTTGTACCGGTGCATTAGGAAACAGCAACAACATGCGCTCAACTGCGGCTAGCGCTCTAGGTAAGTCTTGGCCATTGAGATAAATCAATTTAAGATTCATGAGCATCCTTGCTAACAGCTGCCGATTACTCACCGGTGCTAGGAAACTTGGTTGTAGGGTTACCGGATGACCATAAATTTGGGTTAGTCGTTCCTCGCAATCTTGTTCAAATAAAATCTCACCACCATCGAAAGCATCTACAAAGATCCCCACCTGCTCAAACTCTGGGCGAATTAGGAAATGCCCTGGCATCCCAATACCAACCATGGGAAAATCAAGGCGTCGAGCGACTTCCAGGTACACCACCGAAAGGCTAATCGGAATACCTGTGCGCCGATCCATGACCTGATTTAGGAAACTATTACGGGGATCGTAGTAATCACTGCTATTGCCCGAATATCCTAGGTCATCATAGAAATACTGATTAAGAGTTTTAATCACTCGCAGGGGATAGCGTTGCTCAGGCAAACGCTCCTCTACTTCAGATGCCATCACATCTAAGGCATTCAAGTAATCATCAATAGCCAGATCCGGGTATTCTTCCTCAGCTATGTAAAGCGCTGCTCTTGCCAAATGAATTTGGTCATCTGGCTGATTTATTTCTGTGTAAAACCCTTGACGCCCTAAGGTAAAGTCCATCTAAAATTTCCTCAGCTACTATGAATATAGCAGAAGTCAGAAGTCAGAAGTCAGAAGTCAGAAGTCAAACTATTGCTATACTTAGCTTTGAGACTTTTGTCATGTCCTAAGTGCCCTGGCGACTGCTATATATAGTATTTTTATGTGATAGGTAAACATAAGATTGATATCAAAAGGGAACAGGGAATAGGGAATAGGGAACAGTGTCAAGATATCTGAGGAGTTTTTAGTGTTATCATAAAGCGATACAGTTGCTGATAGGGAAGGGCTGCATCAATACAGGGATAAGAGTTTAAGTTTTTTTTCCTGATTTAATTCCAGTTGCCAAACCTGTATGTTTATCGGCGTAGATAATGTTTCCACCATTGGAATAGATCAAGTTAGCAATCTTGGCGACAAGTACTTTGTCAGCTGTTTGCGTAGCGTGCGCGTAGCGCATATGCTTAGGTTGCAGAAACCAGGCTAAAATACGGGCAAACCTACTGTAAAATAGGCGAGCGATGACACGTAAAACAACTCGACGTCAGTTGATCGTGACCAGTGTTGCTGCTGCGGGTGGTATTGTTGGAAGTGCAGCATGGCATCAACAGCAGTCTCAACTGTCAGCAACAGCAGCTATTCAACTGCCAACAGCAGCTACAATGCCAGAACGAGTGTTAGGTAAAACGGGGGTGAAAGTTCCAATCTTTGGATTGGGAGGTGCAGGAAAAACGCCTTTGTCGAAGATGAATCGAGAAGCTGATGCCGTCGCCCAAATTGAAGCGGCGTTACAGTTTGGAATTCGTTATTTTGATACGGCGGCTAGTTATGGCCCCAGCGAAGAATATATGGGTAAGGTATTACCCGCTTATCGCTCTAATCTATTTTTAGCAACAAAAACAGCACAACGAGATCGAGATGGGGCTTGGCGAGAGTTAGAGCGATCGCTTAAACGCCTTCAAACTGATTCTATCGATTTATGGCAATTACATCATGTTTCTTTTCACGAAACGTTAGATCAGATTTTTAGTCCCAATGGCGCTATCAAAGCCTTTGAAGAAGCAAAAGAACAAGGAATTGTAAAATATTTAGGTATTACCGGACATCACGAACCGGATGTGATTGCAGAAGGGTTGCGGCGCTATCCCTTTGATACCACCTTAATTTCTCTCAATGCGGCAGATGTTCATCATCCTCGTCCTTTTGCCAAAACTGTTTTACCAGTGGCGCGAGAGAAAAATGTAGGAGTCGTTGCTATGAAAGTTCCGGCTTATGGCAGGTTATTCAAAAATGGTGTCTTAGATGGAATGGATCAAGCTATGGGTTATGTTTTGTCTCTGGAGGGAGTACATTGTTGTATTATTGCTGCCGAATCCGTCAAGCAATTAGAATCAAATTTTAAAGTAGCCCAAGCATTTCAATCGTTGAGTTCAGAACAAATGACTGCTATTGAAGCACGGACAGCTTCTGCTTGGAAAGACAATACATTTTTCCGGAAGTGGACTTAAAATTATGTAAGCATTCAGCAGTCAGCGGTCAGCCGTTGGCCAGGCTAGGGGAATGGCCAAGCTACTTGAGCTGCCGTCAGCTGACTTAACAGAGATTAAAGCAATGCTTACTTGTTTGATTCCAAAGCTGAGAGCTGATAGCTGAGAGCTGATAGCTGATAGCTGAATGGTTAAAGAATTATAGCTTATAACAACGTGCATGCTCGATACTTACAGATCAGCAGTAGGGTGCGTTATTAACGCACCCTACAATCTTAGCTGCATCGCTAGATCGACAATGCTGCCAGATCTCAGCCAGATCTCAGCGTTAACCCACTGGTTCTGACTCCTCTTCTGGCTTAGACTCAGGACAATAGATCAGATACTTGCCAGTAACGTAACCTTGTAAGGGCGCAGAAATAGGAACCCAGCCATTATTTCCACGATTAACAATCGTTACCTTAGAACCATCAGCGAGAATTCCAATAATCTCGCCATCATTTGACGGTGCTTTGCGGACATTTAAACCCTGTGGTGCTGAAACTTGCCGACAATTCTCTTCAGATGGTGGTGGTGTTGGACAAGGTTTTATCGTAACAAACTGGCCAGACACATAACCGATTATGGGTTCTGAAATCTTCAGCCAGCCATCGGCACCTATACTCTCAATCTTGACCTCAGTACCATTTTTTAATGTACCGATACTGGGACCACCAGGGGTTGAACGCACGATCAGATCACTACCACGAGTGGTAACTGTACCACACTGTTCTTTGACGGTGGGACAGGGTTGAAGATATGCCTCAGACACATAACCTTTCTGGGGCGAAACAATCGGTACCCAACCATCAGTACTAGTACCCTTGATAGTGACCTTAGTACCATTTTCTACAACACCGACAATGGTACCACCGGGGGTCGCACGCACATTGAGCGGGTTACCCTTAGTCGAAACTAGACGACATTCTTCTTTCGGAGGAGGAGGTGGACAGGGTTTAAGATACCGGTCGGAAACATAACCTTTTAGGGGAGAGACAACCTGTACCCAACCATCAGTAATGGTATTGACGATAGTGACTTTAGCGCCATTGTCCAAGTCACCAATAATCTTACCACCAGGACTCTGACGTACATTCAGACCCCTGCCAGTATTGGTCGAAACTATGCGACATTCCTGTTTAGGTGGTGGTGGACAGGATTGGAGATACCGCTGAGAAATATAACCTGACAAGGGAGAAGAAATTTTTGCCCAGTCTTGGTTTACTATTTGCTCAAGGGTAACCTCAGACCCGTTTTTGACAAAACCGATAATCCGGTAATTGCTACCGGGTCCACTGCGGACATTGAGATCACTGCCTCTAGTCACCACTTTGCGGCAATTGTCTGTAGCCGCAGCAAGTTGAAATTTTACCTGGTTCTCAAATGAGATGTTTTCTAAACGAGATGATGGGGTAAATTGAGCGATCGCAGGACTAGTAGCATAAGATGGCGCAGGAAAAGCTGTAAAAGCTAGCGCCACAGAGATGCACACCACTAGTAATCTTCGCCAACCACTAATCTTTCTGATCATATGTTGGATTTATTATTCACTATCAAAGTGGAACGGCTTTATTTTATTAGAACTCTGCATAAAACCCTATACTCTCGATCCTAGCTTTGTGGTGGAAAGAAGAGAACAGGGTGCCAGCTGCTGCGCATTAAATCACCGGCTAAGCTACGCACTGACCAATCTAAGAATTTTCCTTTGTGATCGGAAGAGATTGCGATCGCAGTAATATCAAATTCTAAGGCTGTGTCTAAAATCTCTTCACGGGGATTGCCCACTCGCACGTCCGTATTGACCTGTAAGCCCAGCTCTTCTAACTCTGCTTTTACTGGTTCTAGCTTGTCTTGAGCTTTTTGTAACTGAGGGTCCTTGGATAATTCTCTGCGCCCCCCTTCGCTGACTACCCACAACAGCATACACTGCTTGATTGAGTTATCTGGTGCTTGTTTAGCATACTCTTTGACCCTTTCGACGGTATAGTTCGAGGCTGTAGTGCCGTCATAGGGAATTAGTAAATACCGGAATAGATGTTTGCAGCGTAGATCGAGTTCTTCGCAGGTGTAAGCTGAAATCAGTTGTGGTCGCAGCATTAGCAATGGTGTACTACATTCCTTGGTCAAGGTTGCTGTAGTGCTACCGAAAAGCTTTTCTTGTAATAAGCTGCGCACTGGCGTGCCAATCAGGATGACATCAGCATCGTAACGTTTGGCGATTTTAGGAATACTGTCACTAGGACGACCTGAGGTCACTTCGATGTGAACCTCTACCCCTTCAGGTATATTGGTCAAACCCTCTTCAAAGCGGCGGCGAGCTTGTTCTATTCCTTCTTCATCAATACGAGGTATTTCTCCCTCTTCCCAAAGCGGAACAAAGTTGCAGAAGATGATTTTCTTGAGCCCACCAGCCGCTAAACTGGGGACAAAATCTACTAGCCGATATAAACCGTCGGAGAAGTCGGTGCAGACTAGGCAATGCTGAAACATATGCAGGGAGGATCGCTTTTTCTTAGAGTTTCTTTCAGACTAGAACACTTTACAATTACTTTAGATAGTTTTAGAGAGTTTGGGATTATTTTATATAAATTTATCAACTATTCATCCTGGCTGCCCTAGAGTGAATTGGGGTATTGCCAATCCGTAAGCTATCAGATATCAGCGAACAGCGATTAGCGCTACGCGCACGCTACGCGAACACCTTGTGAATAAAACAGGTAAGCATTCGTTTAATATCTGTTACGTCTACTGACGGCTGAACGCTGAAGGCTGAAGACTTCCCTTTAAGCAAGCCTACGGTGATAATACTTACGCTGATGATATTAGTTAACAATAAGTTGAATCAATCAATTTTAATTTTAATTAAATCTTAATATAATTCGAGTTGACGCCCCAGCATCCCCAGCTCCTTTCCTACCTACGGAATTGAGCAAGAGAAGGAGGTCGCGGCTCAATTAAGGCCAATAACAATCAGACTAGGGCTTTAGCTATAATCCCCACTCGTGTTTTAGGACTTCTTTGTACATTGTTTCACGCATCATCATTTGCTCATAGAGTTTGATTAGGAATTCCTGAGCTTGCTCACGGCTCATTTTCTGGACCTGAGATTCAAAGGACCGCAGGTTAAATTTTTGTTCCAGGGAAAGTTCTACAGGTTTAGACATAGTTGAGCTCCTTAAAAACTAATCATGGGTTTTGGCTGGCTAGAGCAGCCCTAGTCATGGTCACCCTAGGTATCGGTAAATGTATCAACCGTTAACCTATCTGACCTTTAATGAAGAATCGTAACAAGTATTTGACAAAATTGCCATATTTTGATTTTGCATGACGTTAGAAACAATCGTAGACTATTTCTAGGAAGTTTCCTGGCTAGGATTGATGCTGTCCAATTCGGTATAGTTGTTTCTTATACTCCATAAAACAAAAGTTGATGCCTTCATCATCAACAGGACTTACGCAAAAATAGACACACCACAAAGGTGCTGAATTGCTAGGATTCTTTAATAACGCACCTTACCGGTAGAGTTACTGAGTAAGCTGTGAGCAAAACACTGCTCAGGTTTCGTTAATAACACACCTTCCCGGTAGAGTTAGTGAGTAAGCTGTGATCAACACATGGCTATTCCATGCGATCGCATAAGCGCGGAAGCTGAGGCCGTAGGCCACGCGGGGCGCGTTCGCTTCATCGCAACGCCGATCAGACAACCAGCACCCGAACGGAATAGTAGTTAGTTGACTATATGGTAAATTCCCGAGTTCAGTGAGTGGCTTCGATGCGATTGGCCGTAGGCCACGCGGGGCGCGATCGCTTCATCGCAAAGTCGATCAGACAACCAGCACCCTAACGGAATAGTAGTTAATTAACTATAGTTGAGATCCCATTAGCCAGTTAACCTATACCCTAGACAGTTAATGATTCATCCTTAGTTACTTACCTGCTAAGCCTCAGTTAATCCGGAATTCCCTGGCTGTCAACAAACAAGCCATCGCTACAATATAGCTAAAATAGGGATATGCCCAAATCTACTTCTTCTGACAACTCTCCCCCGGTCCCTGATGATTCCCCAATGGCAGCATCCCCGCTACTGATTTTAATTGATGGTCATTCTCTGGCTTTTCGCTCCTATTTTGCTTTTGCCAAAAGTCGTCAGGGTGGATTACGGACTAAAACTGGAATTCCGACCAGTGTCTGTTTTGGCTTCATTAAATCTTTGCTAGAGGTAATGGAGTCAGAAAACCCGAATGCGATCGCAATTGCTTTCGATACCAAAGAAGCCACCTTTCGCCAACAAGCCGATGCTACTTATAAAGCCAATCGCACCGAAACACCAGAAGATTTCTTACCAGATGTCAAGAATCTCCAGCAGTTACTACAAGGGTTAAGAATCCCAGTAATAACTTCTCCTGGTTATGAAGCTGATGATGTATTGGCAACCTTAGCTCACCAAGCTATTGATCAAGGCTATCGTGTCAAAGTTGTATCTGGCGATCGCGATTTATTTCAACTAGTTGCTCCAGACAAAGGAATTACCGTTTTATATCTCAGTGGTCCGTTTTCTAGGGGGAGTGCTACAGTTGGCCCAACGGAATATGGCTTAGAGGAAGTAGAAGCAAAATTGGGAGTATTACCCTCTCAAGTCGTGGATTATAAAGCCCTCTGTGGGGATCCATCCGATAATATTCCTGGAGTTAAGGGCATCGGAGCAAAGACTGCAGTTAAGTTACTCAAAGAATACCAAAACCTGGATAATATTTATGCTTCCCTTGATACTATTAAGGGTGCCGTTAAGAAAAAGCTGGAAGTCGGTAAATTAGATGCGGAGCATGCTCGCTATTTGGCTCAATTGCGATTTGATACTCCTGTCGATATTGATTTAGACCAGTCTCAGCTCCAAGGATTCGATCCTCAAGTGCTCAAACCGCTATTAGAGAAGTTAGAGTTAAAGTCATTTATCAGTCAAATAGATAAACTACAGCAGCGGTTTGGTGGCGTAGTGCTAGAGGATATCGAAACTAATGCCCCAAATGATACTAATAGTGATACTAATAGCGATACTGATAGCAATACTGATACTCAGGAAGATGATGATATTGCCTTTTTCAGTGCAGCGGAAACGGAAGAGTTTCAAGAGCAAGGGTCTAATACTGGTTCGATTCAACCACAAATTATCGATAACGTAGACAAGCTCAATCAATTAGTTGAACAGCTGAAATACTATACCGATGCTGGAAATCCTGTGGCTTGGGATACAGAAACCAGTGATTTGGAACCACGAGATGCTCAGTTGGTGGGGATTGGCTGTTGTTGGGGAAAAGAACTTACTGATGTTGCTTATATTCCTATCGGTCATAAAGATGGGACTAATTTAGATAAGGATATTGTCTTAGCATCCCTACGTCCAATTTTAGAAAGCTCAGATTATCCCAAAGTTTTACAAAATAGTAAATTTGACCGACTAGTGTTCCGTTGTAACGGGATTCAGCTAGCAGGAGTTGTATTCGATACCATGCTAGCAAGTTATGTACTTAATCCTGAAACTAGCCATAAACTTAGTGACTTAGGGCTGCACTATTTGGGAATAGAAGCACAAAGTTATGAGGACTTGGTTCCGAAAGGGAAAACTATCGGAGATTTAGACATTCCCACTGTAGCGGATTACTGTGGGATGGATGCTTATACCACCTTCGGAATAGTTTCTAAATTACGAGAAGAATTGGCGAAAATTCCAGCATTGCAGGAATTGTTGCTAGATGTAGAGCAACCCCTCGAACCGGTATTAGCTGAAATGGAATACCAGGGGATTAGTATTGATAAGGATTATCTGGAACAGTTCTCTCAAGAGCTGGAAAAGGATTTAGTGGCAATTAAGCAGCAAGCCTATCAAGATGCTGGACAAGAATTCAATTTAGGTTCCCCTAAACAGCTGAGTCAGTTACTGTTTGAGAAACTAGGGTTAGATCGTAGGAAGTCTCGTAAAACCAAAACCGGTTACTCTACCGATGCTACTATATTAGCTAAATTACAAGGAGACCATCCCGTAGTAGATGCTGTTTTGGAGTATCGTAGTTTATCTAAATTGAAATCTACTTATGTGGATGCTTTACCAGCACTGATGCGTTCCGATACTAAACGAGTACATACGGATTTTAATCAGACCGTGACCACAACTGGTAGACTATCCTCCTCTAGTCCTAATTTACAAAATATTCCTATTCGTACTGATTTTAGTCGCCAGATTCGGAAGGGTTTTATTCCAGAATCCGGTTGGCTGTTGGTATCCGCTGACTATTCCCAAATTGAGTTACGAATCCTAGCTCACTTGAGTCAAGAGCCAGTGCTAGTCGAAGCTTACCAAACTCAAGCGGATGTCCATACCTTGACAGCGCAAATGTTATTTGATAAAGAAGAGATTACTGCTGAAGAGCGGCGCTTGGGTAAGATAATTAACTTTGGCGTAATTTACGGCATGGGAGCACAACGGTTTGCTCGGGAAGCTAAGGTATCGACAGCTGAAGGAAAAGAATTTATTGATCGATTGAATCAGCGCTATCCTCTAGTGTTTGCTTATTTAGAGGAAACTAAGAAAAAAGCGATCGCACAAGGCTATGTAGAAACTATACTCGGACGCCGTCGCTACTTTAGCTTTAGTGGTAACAGTCTTAGAAGGCTGCAAGGTAAAGCTCTCGATCAGATTGATCTGGATAAACTTAAGAGTATCAATCCTTATGATGCTGGGTCATTAAGAGCAGCAGCTAATTCCCCGATTCAAGGCTCTAGCGCTGATATCATCAAAATTGCTATGGTTAATCTGTATCAAGAGTTACAGAAATATCAGGCGCGGTTGCTATTACAAGTCCATGATGAATTAATCTTTGAAATTCCTCCTGATGAATGGGAAGAATTGCAGGTAAAAATTCGGGAAACTATGGAATCAGCAGTTGAGTTAAGTGTTCCTTTAGTTGTGGAAATACATGCTGGGGATAATTGGATGGAAGCTAAATAAGGCAATAGGCATGCTAGCAATAGGCAATAGTAACGAGGGTTTGAAGGGAATCAGCGTCAAAGAAGACTGTTAGCCCATAAGTACGAGAAACGCTATAATAATTTATTCCAATTCCGGAGATCTAGCCCTGCGCTTGGATCTGTCTTTTTCACGGCTGCGATCACAGACTGGCATCTTTGGTGAAGCAGTCAGCAGAAGTGGAAAGGGAGCTGGCAAAATTGAGTATTGTGCGATTCTCCTAGGTCGCCGCTAGGCGAACGCCTTACTCTGGTCGGGTTAGACGGGTGAAGATTATCTCACAGACAGACCGGGTGATAACTGCTGAGATTACTCTTGATGTTAGGGGCGATCGTTAATCCTAGGGCAAAGGCATGTTTGTGGTAGTGCTGTCTTTGCCCAATAAGTTGAAAATGATCGGACTATGACAGAGCCTTATTCATAGTCCGACATTAGTGGTTAGGTTTGATATTGATGCTGTTTGCGAATATTAAGAAATATTTCGCAAATCAGGATTAATATTGTGCTTGTCTTATACATTGTACTCGAAAAACCGTGAAGTTTTGATGAAGCACAGTTAAATTTAGGGAGGTAAAATTTAGAATCAGAGGGGGAGACATAAGCCCTAAAAATGCCACTATATAGGGCTGTGATGCCAATTATATCAGGCAATATACAGTCACAAAGACCCTTTAGAATTATGTATATTTTTTCAATTATGTGGTGAAATTATTACCCAGTAAGGATTTCAGATTGCATGTCGCTCCTCCAGATTTAGGACATAATAAATTTAATCAGTTAGGATATGAATGAACTATGACAGAGCCTTATTCATAGTTCGACATTAGGGTTAGGTTTAATATTGTGCTTGTCTTAACGATATTAAGCTTAATCTCCTTTGGTTCCTAAAAATAAAGGAGAAAATTAGAATGAAAGAGTCTCTTCGAGCTATAGGGCATTTCTGTGTTCCTATAGCTCTTGCTGTTTTCGCTACTTACACTATCAGTAGTGATGTCCAAAAGAGCATCAAAAATGATGTTGTGCCATGGCTTCAGGTAGCAGCCCTTAGCACTACTACTGTCAATCAGGGATTACAGGCTGCTAAACAATTGCGTCGCTCTAAGTAGAGTTTGATGCTGTAGATAATTAGTACTAGTTGCTGATTATCGGTATAATTTTGCTCCCTTAACTCCCTATGGGGGTAACAAAATTCTCAAAGTCCCCCAACTCTGGGGGACTAATGGCGGCTTTTTTAAAATCAGGCGTCCAGCTTTGCTGTGCCAAAGGCAATCGCGCATTCATACTCCTAGTCAGCAACGCCATTTTACTACTAATAGTTGGGCATTTATTCTATCATTTTTATTCTATCATTAAAGTATAATCATCCACATAATCTTAGCTTAGCTTACGAACACTTTTAGAGTCAAAATTGACGTTAAATGACATAAAAATTTATTATTCAATCAATGATTTCTTGGGTAATATAGTGTTTACTGTCAAGGATAGTATTTACTGTCAAGGAATATAAACATGGCTAATACAATAAATGGAACACCAGGGAATGATTTGATTGAGGGTACTCCTTGTGATGACCAGATTAATGGTAACGGCGGGAATGATACTCTTTTAGGTGGTGCTGGCAATGACCAAATCAATGGTGGCTCTGATACCGATACCATCCTCGGTGAGGATGGTGATGACCAGCTTAATGGCAATGGTGGGGATGATACTCTTTTAGGTGGTGCTGGCAATAACCAAATCAATGGTGGCTCTGGTAACGAGGTCCTAGCGGTAACGGCTGAAAGTCTTGGTAATAACCAGCTTAATGGCAACGGTGGCAATGACATCATTAACGGTGGGAATGGTGATGACCAGCTTAATGGTGGTTCCCAGGCTGATAGAATTGATGGCAATGATGGTGATGACCAACTAAATGGCAACGGTGGCAATGATACCCTTGCTAGTCTTGGTGGAAATGACACTTTAACTGGCTCTTCTGACGGTGAGATTTTTAACGCTGGCGATGGCGATGATATTATTTTTGCCAATGGTGGAGATGATATAGTTTTTAGTGGCGAAGGTAATGACCAAGTCTTTTTAGGAACAGGTGCTGCTAAAGTCCTTTTAAGTACAGGTGAGGGGTTTGATACCATCTTTAACTTTGATCTTAGTCAAGCTAAATTTGGTCTAGGTTCAGGCTTAGATTTTCAGGACTTGGACTTCTCTGATACTAGCCAAGGAACTGAAATAGTTAGCGACGGTGACCTTCTAGCAGTTGTAGTTGGAGTTCAGGCTAGCCAAATCGATAATCCTGATCTCTTCATCAATCCTGATCTCTTCTTCTAATTTTTGGCAAGGCAGATTTATCGGTATAATTTTGCCCCCTAACCCACCAACTTTGGGCAAAACAAAGCTCTCAACGTCCCTTAAAGTTGGGGTACCAACGGGGGTTTTACCAAAACCAGGCGATCGCGCTTTCATACTTCAATGTCTTGATGCAACGCCGAGTAATGAAATAGATAATTTTGAATAATCGCAAAGCCCTTGATAAACTTAACTACTAGCCGGAAAACTCCCACCTATAAAGTGAATATCACTAAAGGTTTCAATCCACAAACGAGCGCCACAATCGAGTGGATTATCCGGCTGATACACAATCTTACAAGGACCGAGAATTTCTACCTCATTACCGTAGAGATTAGTTCCCTTTCGTTTTACTGAAATCACTGGCTTCCGGTCTTCCGGGCTTTTCTTCATATTCGAGCCAATGTGATTACGATTGACATTAATCTTCGCTAAAGCGGTCGTACGACTAGTGCGCCATTTGCCCTTTGGTCCACGATTACCTTTAGTAATTTGTGGCAAATGGTTGAACAGAGGAATAATCCAGAATTTCCCGCTTTTATAGGCACCCCGCACCCGACCCTTCTCTAGGAGTTGGCGCAATCGCCGAGAAGAAATTCCTAATAGAGATGCTGCTTCAGTAGTTCCAACGCACTTGTTCATCAGTTAACCCTACTTTAACTATTCCGATACTACTAGTATAAGGGATAAAAGAAAAATTGACAATTTCCGGTAATCGGGAGGAAAGCGTGGTAATAGTGGTAAACATGGTAAGGGTGGCTAGCAAGTCAAGTGCTGTGGTTTCGACTATTAGCAACTGCGTCAATATCGGAATAGTTAGGAAATCGGGAATCGGGAATCGGGAATTGGGAATCGGGAATCGGGAATCGGGAATCGGGATTGGGAATGCGATCGCTTTTAGCGTGGCCTACGGCCAATCGCG
>NZ_JAAHFZ010000025.1:0-97004 GCF_010672795.1 Moorena sp. SIO1G6 | reverse complement strand
CTAATAGTAAATTATTGCTGGGGTTGAATCAGCTAATTAGTGAAATTCATCAATATCAATCCTTTTTTAAGTCTGGATAATATGGCTTATTTGTTAATCATTAAATTCGGAAAGTGACAGAAGAGGGATATCGTAATCAACCAGAATTGCGATTATAATCTGCTTTTCCTCTTCGAGCGGTTTGCCTAGAACGCATGGTGTACTGACCATGAATGTTGACCAAGTAGGGAACTATATAGGTTAAACCCCCTGAAATCCATCGCTGTTGAGTCATCTGTCCTTGTAGGAGAGCAGAACCATGATTGATCACAAACAGAACTGAGCCAACGACCAAAGCCACCCTCAGCGCAGTTGGCATCAATTCGAGATCAACAACACTTAGACAGAACTCTTTTAAAGATTTCACCCTGTACCTATCTAGGAAGCTGTTAACGATACAATTTTACCTAACTGATGGTTTTTTTTGGCGGTTGACTCTTAATTACCCAATTAGCTAACTTCTCAACAAAAAAACTGATTTTGTTGACTGACTAAATCCTTGACTAACTCAGACTTAAGTCTTCTTAAGCCATTACTGGTATACCCTCCTGACTACGCGATCGCTGAGTTTTCAGCAAAGAAATATTAGTAGTTAACAAGAAACTGGCAAAGCTAGCAATAGCAATAATTGGAAGAATCGATGTATCAGACAGAACGCTAAGAATAACCGTGCTACTGACCGGTGTTTTGGTGACAGCCACATTCACCGCTGCCATCAGGCAAAGCATAGCAATGGTGGGATGAATTTCGGGTAAGGCGATGGAGATAGCTAAACCCAGATTGGCACCGATGAAAAATAGAGGAAAGATAAATCCGCCTCTAAACCCACCGTGGAGGGTAAAACTGATCGCAAACATTTTTGCCAAGGCAATCCCCAGTAACATGGTTACCCCCAAAGTGGGACCTTGTTCAATCACTGTTTCAATTTGCTCCTCACTAAAAAATAGGGTTTGGGGAAAGAATACAGCAATCAACCCAATAGATAATCCGCCTAGTGTAGCTAGCAAAATATGGCGATGTTCAATAGATTTAATCCAAGACTTGGTAAAGCGAAAGATATAGATAAACACGATAGCAGCTAATCCACCAGCAACCCCGAGTAATCCACCCTCAATTAAATTTAGCCAGGACAGAGTAGGTAATGTATCAAAAAGGTTAAAGCGGTAAATTCCTCCCACATTTAACCCAGTACCAAAGCGGAAAACAGAGAAGCTAAAAATTGACGCGACAATGGCTGGTACGATGGCTTCATAGTATTCCAGACTCCGGCGGTGGGGAATTTCTAGGGCAAACAATGCCCCCCCGATCGGCGCACCAAAAAAGGCACCAAGAGCAGCACTCATCCCGCAGAAGGTCAATATCCGGATATGGCTGATTGCCAGTTTAAGCTTGACTCCTAGCCAGCTACCTAAGCTACCATTAATCTGTACCAAAGGTGCTTCTGGTCCAGCACTCCCGCCAGCGGTGATGGAAATTAGAGAGGTCACAATCATGCCAGGAGTTTGACGAGGCTCCATCCTACCTGGATCGTGAACTTTTTCGATCACCAACGCCATTTCACCGGGTAACCCCAAGAAGTACAGGGATAAGCCCACGAAAAACCCACCAATGGTAGTGGCAATCCACACATAATTCCAAGAGGGTATCCAACTGGGGAAATAGGGTTCTAGAAATTCGGGCAACCAATGCCAAACAAAATGCAAACACTGTTCTAGGACAAAATAGTAACTAGTTGCTACTAATCCGCCAGCAATGCCAATCCCTGTAGCGCAGAGGATTAGCTTTATATAAGCTAGCTTGACGGGTTGATTGTAGCTATCTGATTTTTCCGTCTGATTAGTCCTTTGATTTACCGATGATACTTGAGCCGTCTCTGATGTCATTGTTGTCATGACCCAGTTGTCTTTTACGAGAATTGGTTATTTTTTCATCATGGACAACAATAACTTAAATAGATAGAGTTACTATGTATCGGGTGCATGAAATTCAATTGCTTTTTACATAAAAAAATCTTTAATGTATATTTTGCATGAATTTAAAATGTTTTTTGCATAAAGTAGTTTTCATAACGTTTAAAACTGACTTATCATTAACAATAGAAACCCTTGGTGAATAGGGGGTGATCGGTTAGGGGAATTTTGCCCTCGTCTAGTCTGATGGTTCAATACCTAACATTGATTGAGGTAAGCCTGACAAGAGTTTGCCTGAGTCGGGGGTGTTGCTACAGACTACAACAAACCCTCCGAGTGCAACTCCTCTAATTGGTAAGCCAGATGCAGCAGCTAGTCCACAACTGCTCGCTTCAAATCATTGGTCTAGCTGCAAAGCACTGGCTTAAGGTTTTAGCTGTAAGCATTCAGCTAATGCGCTACGCGAACAGTTTTTGAAGAAAAGAGGCAAGGATTCGTTTAATGTGAGTTACTTCTACTGATGGGATTTTCCCCAGACTTTCAATTGGGTGCATCTCATATTTGTAAAAAAGACGGGAAGTGTGGGGCCCGGGCGCGGGGAGTGTGGGAAGTATGGAGATTTTATTAGAATTTTTGCCTAATTGCATGCATTGAGATGCACCCCTTTCAATTCTCATTAATCTCGAATTAAATTCGACCGTTCGAGGTTTATTTTAAGCTGACAGCTGACAGCTGACGGCTGTCAGCTTACGTTTAGCATGAATATTTTTCATGTGCTTCTTCACTGTGCTGAGGGTAATGAATAGCTTAGCGGCAATGTCTTTATAGGAGTAATTGACTCGACGCAGTAACCAGACTTCTGCTTCACGAGGAGTTAAACCATAGTGGTAAACTTCTGCAAGCACTAGATTTTGAATGGATTGATGTTGGTCTTCAAGAGTGACTAAAATAAAAGGCTCTTTGGATAACTCTAATTTGAGCCATCGAACTCGTATCCGAACAGGAGTTGACTGACTCGTAGTAAGATAAGAATCTATAATAACTGCCTGAGAATGATAGGACTTAAAACTGTACTTCAAAGCTTGGCAGATACGCCAGATTTGTTTAGGCACCAAATTAGATGGTTTACTGTCTGGTGTGAGTTTATGCAACAGAAGGCGAGCAGATTCATTGGCATGAAGTATCTTTCCTTTTGTACTCAAAATCAAAATGCCATCAATAAATCCTTCCAGTATCCCTTGTAAGAAAACCTGATCTAACTGTTGTGCTTGAGTATTTGCCCTTTCTAAAGAGTTGGTGATAGTATTCATCTTGTAGACCTATTCTAAAAAAAAGTTGGATAGTCTCGTCAGAGGCGATTTCACACTGATCAGTTTGGGGGAGCTAGGTCATGTCCTGCAAACGGTAGTTAGTTGCTAGTTTTAAGGCTTTTAATACTTATCAGGATTAAGCCTTACCGTTTATGCCGGATGTCGCAATTTTGTAACAAAACTTAACTAAATGGCGCAGGTGAAGCCTATCCCCTGAAGGGGTTTGCACAACATCGGGATAATTGATGAAGATGGCGATGGGGAAGATGGGAAAGATGGGGAAGATAGCAAAGAATCTCCCCAAAGTCGGACTGACTTCTATTACGTTTCAATACCTGAAAATTGCTATATTGTTAAAGGGAGTAGGGAGTAGGGAGTAGGGAGTAGGGAATATGGCATCAAAAATTATCACAATTCCTACAGGGATCCCTAGAGTTCAAAAATTTACTTTTAGTAAAACCCAATGGACACAATTCAATTAGACTTGAATCCAATGATGACATTAAGTGAAACTAGCAACCGTAAGATAGAACTGCGATCAGTATTCAAGCAGACATAATCTAATGACAGACCAGGTTTTAATCCTAGGAGGCAAAGGACGCATCGGGAACAGTGTAGCGCAAGACTTACTTGCCCATACTCAGGCGAAAATTACGATTACCGGACGTCAGGGTAAACTTGACCTAGGTCTGCCACAACAGTTACAGCCCCCCGTGCAGTTTATCCCTCTAGACTTAGCTGATCAGGAGGGGTTAAGAAATGCGATCGCATCTCACAACCTAGTCATCCATTGTGCTGGTCCGTTTCTCTACCGAGACGCTACTGTCCTAAACACTTGCATCGAACAAGGAGTTAACTATCTCGATGTCAGTGACAACCGTGCTTTTACCCGTAAAGCCTTAGCCTTCCGTGAACAAGCTACTGCTGCTGGTGTCACCGCTATTGTCAATTCTGGCATTTTTCCTGGTATCTCCAATAGCATGGTGCGTCACGATGTAGAACAGTTAGATGTTGCAGAACGGATTCACCTCAGCTATGTAGTTGCCGGTTCTGGTGGTGCTGGAGTGACGGTGATGCGTACTACTTTCCTAGGATTGCAAGAACCGTTTGAAGCTTGGATTGATAATCAGTGGCAAACCGTGAAACCTTATAGCGTAAGGGAAACCATCCAATTCCCTGCTCCCTATGGTAAAGCTGGTGTCTACTGGTTTGATATGCCAGAAGCCTTGACCTTAGTGGACTCATTCCCTGTTAACACCGTCATCACTAAATTTGGCTCAGTTCCCGATTTTTATAATCATCTGACCTGGATAGCCGCCCATATCTTCCCCTCATCTTGGCTGAAAAATCCCGCTGGAATCGAGTTTTTGTCCCATGTCAGCCACATCATGACCGATGTAAGCGATCGCATTAGTGGCGTTGGTGTTGCCATTCGCTCAGAGGTTACTGGTTACAAAGATGGTAAATCAGCCCGTGCTGGCTCAACCTTAGTCCATCAGAATACTGCTGTCGCTGCTGGGGTCGGTACTGGTAGTATTGCTGAACTGATGCTTACTGGTCAACTCAATAAACCGGGAGTTTGGCCGGTGGAACAAGCCCTGTCTACGCCATTATTTGAGCAAACTATACAAAGTCGAGGACTTGAGATTAATACTGTTGAAGGTTAAGTGTTGATACCAAATTCGCTTTGATAACCCTCCTTTATAGCAGAAGTCATTTGTCAGAAGTCATTTGTCAGAAGTCAAACTCTTGCGCTTCTTGATGCAATAGCGAGTGGGGGAAACCCCCAAGACCGCTTAGGTGCGCTTTCCGTTGGCGAATTAAATTCGCCACGGGTCGCACCTCTGCATCGCTTACAAAGGGTGTGAGACTTTTGTCATGTCCTAACTGCCCTGGCGACTGCTATAACTCAAATTACAGGACTTACGCCGCCAAATTTCCCTTTCTAATTTGCTAAGACAGAAATCTACTCAGTATTAATTAGCCTTGGTGGAGTAAATCCCATGAAAAGTATCCGTGTGGTAGTAACCGGAACTGTAGGAGCTGGCAAATCTACTTTTGTGAGGACAGCAAGTAATTTTGAAGCTGTGGAAATAGAAGGTAAAGCCACCGACGAAATACTTCTGCTAAAGAAAAAAACTACCGTTGCCTTTGACTTTGGTAGCCTTACCTTTGGTAACAATCTAAATGTTCATATCTACGGTACTCCTGGTCAATCTCGCTTTGACTTCATGTGGGATATTTTGATTCGTGAAGCTCACGCCTACATTGTACTGGTCCCGGTTCATCGACCCAGCAGTTTGAACCACTCTCGTGAGCTTCTCCTGTTTATGAAGGAGCGAGTAAATGTTCCGATGATTATTGGTTTAACCCATATGGATTGTCCAGGGGCAATGGCTTCAGAGGAAATTATCAGAACTCTCGGTTATAGCAACCCTCACAATCAACCCCCAACTGTAATACTTAATCCCAATCAGCGAACCTCAGTGCTTGAGGCTTTGGTGCTTTTGATGGATCTCCTAGATTCCTAGACCAGCCAGTAGCTAGTACAGTTCAGCTCAAATAACTGTCAAATAAGTGACCAACCCCTGTCAGGTCGAAACCCATAAAAGAAAGGACGTTTGTCAGGGCTAAGCATTCGCACATAAATTCTTGGTTTGCTCCCAAATTTGCTAGCCGAATACTTCGCCCCAAGGATTATCGTTTCTAAGAATTGCCATCTTCTGTAATTTGTGTTTATAAAACTACACAAATCATTAATTAGCGTCACTAAAAAAAGTAATCCGGATTGAACGGATCCCTTGGTGAAAAGGTTAGTAAGTAAACGTTATACAGTTTACCTATAAATGTAGTCTCCACTACTAAACATCCAGTAGTTTAGGTTATAGGTACATTCAACGATAGATGAAGTAAATAGTTTAAACTTATCGTAAACCTAAACTATAAACTTCACTAAAATTATACAAAACAATACTTGTAAATCTTTTATTTTAGAAATTAAAAAAGCTAAAATATAACCAAGTTACAGGATTAGCTATTAGCAGAAAATTATCTATTCAGATAATAATTCATAAAAACATTGCTATAGTGTTTAAATACTAGAAAATTAAATCGGGGTGTTTTGCTAAATAGTCAAGTAATAACTTAGAGTTAGATTCAGCTATATCGGAGTAATTATGAGCTTAAATCCCCAGGAATTTATGACCAAGATGGAAAAGCGTGTCAAGTTGACTAGTGAAGACAAAGCGCTTCTAAAATCACACGCAGATTGGGGAAAAGAAATTGCTTCTGAAATGGCAGACCATTTCTATACTTACTTAGGTAATGATGAAGAAATGGATGCCATTATGAAAGAGAAAGAAGGTCGTATGGAGCGCCTACGGGCAACCTTTGTGCAATGGTTTTACGAAATGTTCACTGGTATGGATGACTGGGGACAAGCCTATGCTGAACGTCGTTGGCGTATAGGTTTAGTACATGTGAAAATTGGTATCGGTCCTCAACATGTCGTCCCAGCCATGGCAATTGTGGTGCAGGCATTTACTAACCGGATAAAAACTGATAGTAAAGATGAAGCCTTGCGGGATGCCCTGAGTCGGATCTGCATGATTGATTTAGCCTTCATTGAGCAAGCCTATGTAGAAGTGAGTTCGGCAGCGGTTCTCAGAGAAACTGGCTGGACAGAGGGTCTATTTAGACGTCTGATTAGTACTGGGGCTAGCTCTATGTAACTAGAGCAATCCTAAATCATTTCTGAACAATACCTCTGAATAAAATAGTTCTGACTCGGATAATTATGAGTCCTGAGTAAGACCTGTGACTGTTTACTTTTCCGATAGGATTGCTAGATTAGCTGTCGATTTTGTTGGAAACTAAATCAATAGTCTATAAGTTCTGGCAAATTGGCACTACTCCTACTTAACTATCAGCTCTCAGTTTCGAGGAACACAAACTAACCGAATTACACATTCTGCAATTGGAGTAAGACAACAATGGCGATCAATTCTCAAAAATTGGGGTATATCCTGCATAATTTTGTTACATCGACTGCTGATATTCAGGGAGCAGCTGTAGTCACAACCGATGGTTTACCGTTAGCATCTAGTTTGCCTGGAGAAATGGATGAAGAACGGGTTTCAGCGATGTCTGCGGCTATGCTCTCCTTGGGTGAGCGAATTGGCTCAGAACTGGCTAGAGGTGAAATCGACCGGATCTATGTTGAGGGTAAAGAGGGATTTAGCGTTTTGACCAGTTGTGGTGAAGAAGCGGTATTTCTGGTTCTAGCTAGTAAAGCAGCTAAGCAGGGAGTATTGATGTTAGAAATTAAACGAACTCTGGCTGAATTAAAACCAATGTTGCTATAGTAAATTTGTGTAAATTAGTTTACTAATACTTTGGTTGATAAAAGGGATAAATTATAGTAATTGATAGTCATTGGTAATGGCTTATAGATAATGGGTAATGGGTAATTAAAAGACTAGTATTAATTATCCATTACCCATTATAAATAGTATTTTTTTTTGTTAAATTGTTGTTCGCATTCTGGATTATTGGTATAACGTCAGTGGGTGTGTGAAATTCAATGTAAGCTATTTTTTGTTCAAGGTTGACCACTAACAGTCAACAGTCAACCGTCAACCGTCAACCATCCATCGTCAACAAATTACCTTGATTCACCCCAACTTACTGGCACAGTTGATAACCTGTAGTATTTGCTAGAGAAGCATAACCCAATGGACAATATACGGATTGTAGTAACGGGAACAATAGGGGCTGGCAAATCTACCTTTGTCAGAACATTCAGCGAAGGTGCGGTTATTGAAACAGAACGAACGGCTACGGATGCCACATCATTGTTTAAGAAAAAAACGACTGTTGCCTTAGACTTTGGTTTGCGTCCCTTAAATCGGAACTTGGATTTGCACCTGTATGGAACTCCTGGTCAAGCTCGCTTTGATTTTATGTGGGACATTTTGATTCGCCGAGCTCACGCCTATATTTTATTGATGGCAGCTAATCGAAGCAGTGATTTTGCTAGTGCTCGTCAGATTTTATCGTTTATGCAGGAGCGGGTCACTATTCCAATGATTATTGGTCTGACTCATACTGATGTTGCAGGGGCATGGACTCCAGAGGAAATTATGATGCGCATGGCATACGTCGGTGATCCTAATCAACCCCCGATTGTAGCTGTTAATCCCAATAATAAGACCTCAGTATTTGAAACTGTAATGATTTTGATGGCTCAGATGCTTTGCCAAGGGAGTTTTATTGAAGGTGCTAGGAAAGAAAAGGTAAGTAAGCCAGCTCCGTTACCTGTTAAGAACCAATATCATTGGCCGAAGCCTCAGTTTTTATCAGGGGGTTAGTTAGCGAGTAAGCTATCAGCTATCAGCTATCAGCTATCAGCTATCAGCTATCAGCTATCAGCTATCAGCTATCAGCTAATGCGCTACAGATGGTGCTACTTGAGGTGCTAAAGGCCTTTGGCCACGCTACGCGAACAGCTAATTCGCTACGCGCACGCTACGGGAATGGCTGACGGCTGACGGCTGACGGCTGACGGCTGACGGCTGACTACTGAGTGCTGACGGCTGACTACTGAGTGCTGATAGCTGAATGCTGATCAGTTCTACCAGACTTTTCCAAGTTTTTCGCTTAAGCTCGCTCTTAACCAGGGTGTCATTCAGCTCTGGTTTGCGCTATATAAATTTAGGCTATTTAGAATATCTTTGATTGGTTGTTTGACCAAATCAAATGGCTTCTTAATAAAATAAACATGAAGTATTGAAGCTACTACTCCAGCAATAGTTTTGCCTTTGCAAAATAGATAGGCCTTACCATTTTCTATTTTGCTATGAAGAGTGTTTACTAGTTTTTCGTCGGCCTTAACGTCTTTCGCCAGCTTCAAAATTGCTACGGCATGACTTAGATCATGAGTATCTTGAATTTGCAATATTCTGTTCCAATTACTGGGTAATTTATCTGGAAATGTTATGGCTTTTTCTAAATGGCCAGAAATCAGTAAAGGTAGCATAGTTCTCACGCATTTAGGGCAGGTTCCACAGTTGGTTTCACCACCTTCATTATTAGTACATACCCTCAAATATTTCATAGCGAAAGGGTCTTTTACTAAAAATTTAGCAATTTTTTCAACCCTTTGGGTCTCTGAACCGTCATGAACTATATTAGTTTTTTCCGTTGACCATAGGTGGTCGAGTAATGGGCTAGTTCCCCAAGGAAAAACATCTTTATAAGAATCTGTGGAAGGAATTAAAACAGATTCTAAACCTGCTGAAAGAGAAAGTGACACTGAAGCCAAGCCAGCCCCATGATAATAAGGTCCCCATTGTAAGTTAAAATGATTGCGGATATTTGTTTCACCTACAATACAATCTATACTGGCTGCATTGGCAACTTCCATAATCCTTGAAATTACCTTTTTTTCTTGACCATGTTTATAAATGCGTAAAGGTCGCTCAATGCCTTTCATATAAATTAAATGAGAAAGGGGAAGTCCAAAGTTACTAGGGGTCTTCGTATGTTTAATAAAGGTATAAAACGAATCCACGCCCAAGGAGAAAAATGCACCAACTTTGCTAGTTGATTTTTGATCATAGTTTGTTGGGGATTCTGCGGTAACTAAAACTTTTTTAAGCTGGGATGGATACCACTGATGAAAGATATCTTGTATGGTAGGTAAATTTCGGAAAAGCTTGGCAGAAATCAGCGGTTTTATCTCCAGATTTTCACCTTTCTCCATTGCCGGTAAAAGTAAGGCAGGAACAAAAGCATCGGCGCTTTCACTGACAAAATCAGCGAATCGTTGAGGATATTCAAAATAAATCTCTATTTCTTGGTCAAGGCTATCAACCTGCACGAGACCAACAAGTCTCACTGTGTCATTAGCAATGATTTTTTCAACATGCAGTAGTTTCATAAGATTTATTAGTGTAGTTGAATAAAGGGAAAACTATCTATTGGCAAAAACTTTCTCAAGACATTCTTTCGCAGTTTTTGATTCTTGGAAGATAAACTCTTCTGGTCTTTTGTAATTTTTGAAAACTGTTTCTATCCGCTCTAGAGACAAGGGCTCCATAAAATTTACCACTCTTGCTGTCGGTAGCATTTCTGACTTATCAATGTAATGCTTAATTTTTGATTCGGAATTAACAATTCCAATATTGGCAATCCCAAGGAGATCGGCTAGTATAATTGAGTGCAGGCGATTACCTATGTGAAAATCCATGTGCCTCAGGATTGCTAGAAACTCTTCCGGATTTTTCCATGACTTGATTTGGCAATTAGCAGCGGGTAAATATTTCTTCAGTCGTTCATGGAAGCGATTATCATTTCTTTCATTTCCTACATGTCCTGGTAGCAAATGAATCCTACAATTATACTTGTCAATGAGTGGCATTAACTGTTTGGCATAAAACTCAGCTCTGCCTTCACCCCACCAAAATTTTCCAGAGAAGGATATGTTGGCAATATCACTAGCTTGCTGGGCTGGTTTGACAAACTTTTCATACATAGTCAAATCCAAGAAAGCCAAGTCACCTCCTAAGTCAGGTGATTTGGAAAGTTGAAGCTGTTGCAATGCCATATCATAGGAATGGTTATCTCTAAGGTATAGCAGGTCGGCTTTTTCAAAGATATCAGCTATCTTTTTTTTCTTCTCAGATTTCACGCTTTCTAATCCAACACCGAGGAAGCAGAAACGCTTACCCATTAATTTTGACAAGGCTTGCATCCTTGATAAATTCCTTGGCCTGTCTTGCAGGTTTAAGGTTCCCCCACCCCAGGCTATGCAGTCACTTTTCAAAAGTAATAACGTTCTTTTTAGTTTTGATAGTTGTGCATTCCTAAAGAACACAACTTTGTCACTCAAACCTTGGTAATAGTTAGTTTGGCAACAGATAAATATTTTTTTGACATCTTTTTTGCTAGCGAAATAATTAGTTAACTGATTGACAAATAAATCGTCGCCAATATTACCATAGCCGTAATAACCAATCAGGAAAATATTCACACTATATCCTCACAACCTGTCCTTAATATTATCTCAATTTTCTAGTCATTAATTAAAAAATAAATTGGCATAAAAAACAATTGGTTTTAGCAAATTATTTAGACAATAAGCGAGCATCTTAATCAGCGAGTACTATCAAGTTAAACATCCAAGCAAAATGTCGTAAGCATGGACGTAAGTACTCAGGATATCAAGGAACTAGTTGAATTGGATGGCTGAATTTTATTTTAAAAGCAATTATAGATATAACTTCAGCAAAATTTTCACAATTCCATAAAAATTGACGAAAACATTAACTAAACCAGTAACTATATGAAGCTTTGATGAAAAAGACTTGGAGACAGGGTAAGCGCAAGAAAAAATGGCTCATAATGTGCATTGGCTGGATATCGGTTGATCGTCCCTCGAAACCCCTATAATCTCGTAGAACTGTACTCGCAATAGAGTTGATTTGTTGAGAATGACGCGGTTTTTTTTCGAGGGTAAGCCACGGCTTATTGATTCTTGCGCTTACCCTGGACTTGGAGAAGATGCAATTAACACCAAGTTATAGCAGAAGTCAGAAGTCAGAAGTCAGAAGTCAGAAGTAAAACTATTGCTATACTTAGCTTTGAGACTAATGTCGATGTCCTAACTGCCCTGGCGACTGCTATAGAACCAACTGATTGCTTAGCCTGGGAGTGGATCGACCTTGATGAAACTAAACAGCTCATGGATGGGGTGAGCAAGGATGAATCCATGGCTACTGACGATCTAGCGTCTTATGATCTTGATAAGTTACATTTCCATCATCGGCTAATAACTCCATTCCGTGTCTTGATGCAAAGCGCGAGTGGGGGAAACCACGCCAGTTGCTCATGGGGGGAAGCCCCAAGACCGCACTGCCTCCCCTGTTCCCTTGCTGCATCGCTAATTGGTGTACCACTCAGCAAGCTTCATGAATTCAAAACTTGAGCTATTTGTAGATTGCGACTGGACCATTCGCCAGCCGAGTGGTCAAGGTAGATTTATCGACCACCCTGACCAGCAAAAAGTGATTGAAGGAGCTGATCAAGCTCTGCAATGTTTCAAAAATAAGGGTTATATCATTCTTGGGGTGACCAATCAGGCTGGAGTTGCAGCCCGACATAAAACCCTGAAAAATTGTATTAAAGAGCAACAGAAAACTCTTAAATTACTTCCCCAGCTCAAAGGAATTATTTTTTGTCCTGACTATGGGACAACCTGTTATTATTGCGAGGGGCACTACTTTTCTGAAGTAACCAGTAAAGCATATGCTGGAGAATACCGAAAACCAAAGCCGGGAATGATTTTGCAGTTTAAAACCAACGGCTCTTCAGCTTTGATGGTTGGCGATCGCAACGAAGATGCTGAGGCAGCCGTTGCAGCTGGAATTCCGTTTATGTGGACCTCGGATTGGCTAGCCAAATATGGAAGGTGACAGAGGTCTGTTCGGTAACTCAGCATAGGGAAAGCGATCGCATCTGTTTCAGGTTGCCAGTTACTCTGGGTGCATCTCCTAAAAGCTGTTTGACCAGGTGGTGCGTTACGGGCAGCAACATAACCCTAGCTACCAGGCGGAAAATGAGGCCCCCCTAACGCACCCTACGCAAGATTTTCAAATCTGAGATGCACCAGTTACTCTCCCGCCACTTGTAGAATATCCGCGTAGAGGTGAGGGCTGATTAGGATTGATAGAAAAAGGGAACTTGGGAACAGGGAACATCGAACAGTAGGAAAGAGAAGCGAAGAGTTTTTGATGTTATGAGAAATCAGCAATATTGTTGATGACCTATTTGTAAATGACCTATTTATAAATGGTATCCTTATGAGGTACAGTCAATTTTATTAGCCCTACTCCCTACTCCCTACTCCCTACTCCCTAAAAACTAGGACGTTTTCCCTAACCCAATTTCAAACTGCTATATGAATCCAACTATTTCTACTATTCCAATTCAGCAACTCACGTCAGGCGATCGCATCTCTCTCCAAGTATATAAATTCGTTGGCTCCCAACCAGGAAAAAAGGCATATTTACAAGGCAATCTCCATGGTTGTGAAATTGTTGGTAATGCGGTGATTCACCAGTTGATTGACTTTTTGAGCACTCTGGATGACACTCAGCTGACTGGGGAAATCTGGCTGGTTCCTGTTTGTAATCCAGCTAGCACTAATCAGCGTAGTCATTTCTTTGCCACAGGAGGATTCAATCCTTACGATGGTCAAGACTGGAATCGAATTTTTTGGGACTATGAAAAAGAGTGTGATGATTTAGAGGATTTCGCCCAATCTCAACTTAATTTTAATCCTGATGAAATCAGAAATAACTATTTAGCACGGATCCAGTCTAGCTTGAAACAACACTTAGAGGATTGCTACTCCCCTAGGGGATTACCGTTTCGTCACCTTTACCGCTATCAACTGCAATCTTTATGTGTAGATGCTAACTATGTGATTGATATCCATAGTTCTACTAATCAAGGACTTGATTTCTTGTATGGCTTCTACTCTCGGGAAGAAAGCGCCAAAGACTTTCTTCTTGATTATGGAATTGTGATGCATGAGGATGAGTATGATGGGGATGCTTTCGATGAGGCATTTATTAAGCCTTGGCAAGGGTTAGAGAAAGCCTTGGCAAAGTTAGGCAGAACCCTTCAGTTTGATATTGAATCATGGACTCTAGAATTGGGTTCTGGGATGCAAATGAATCCAGATTATGTGAAACGGGGAGTATACGGTATCAAAAACTATTTGTCGAAAAAAGGAATGTTACAATTGCCGGATTTTCCGATAACTGATCCAGACTCCTACCAAATGAAATTAGCATCTAAAGATAACATCGAGAGATACTATGCTCCGGCTGGAGGAATGATTCAATCGAGAGTTGAGTTAGGGAGTGTTGTCAAAGTAGGAGATAGACTTTATCAGCTACTGAGCTTTAATAAAGAAGGAAATCTACCGAATGTAATTGATATCAAGGCTGAGACAGATGGTTTAGTGTTTGATGTTTCAACAAATTATAGTGCAAATCAAGGGGAATATGTGCTATCAATACGGCAATTTGATAGTAAGCATTCAGCCGTCAGCCGTCAGCCATCAGGCTTGGCCTATGGCTGAGAGCTGATAGCTGAGAGCTGATAGCTGAATGTTGACATTTGATAATTCTGTAGGGGTGGGAAACAGTTAATTCAAACTTGGATTGTAATTAGGACTTGGGTTACTCAACATTTTGGCTTTAATTTTACTAACCTAAACTGTTGTGAATTTAAACTGTATAAGCCCGTGAAATCAACTAAAAAATATATATTCCAGTCCCCTTTATCATGCAGGCCTTTTGCCTTTTGCCTTGCTAAAACGCATTTTAAATTCGTTTTAGCTTACTGACTTTCTAAAGCCAAGTATCTTGTCCTTCTGGGGAATCTGAATTAAACCAACTAGCATCTAAATAATTAATTCGAGCAAAAGGACTCAAGGCTGATAACACATGGCGTCCATAACTGCGGCGGTTGACACGATTATCTAAGATAGCAACACAGCCTTGAGTAGCTCTAACTGGTGCCACTGCTCGTTGTAATTCTCTCAATGCTGTTGGTAACAAATACAAACGAAACCAATCCTGACGTTGCTGCTTGTAGTAAGCGACTCGACCAGCAACTAATGGATTTTCCAAAGAGGGAATTGGTAAGGTAGCAATCATCAACAGTTGGGGACGGGGGATTTGAGCTTGATAGGTATGCCAAAATTCCCAGCCACAAATCAAAATACTTCTGTGACTGAGACTGGTGGTTTCTACCTGCACCCGGGAACCAAATTCTGCTGCTAAGACTGCCCCTAGCTGGGCTTTGAGGGGGACATCTCCAACTAAAATAACTACTGGTCTGGTGATGTCAGTACTTAGGGTCAGTAGGGTGCCAATTTCTTGAGTCAGAGCGTTTTGAAATCGCTCTGTATTGGGCATGGGTAGACGATCGGGCAAATACAGTTGAATCTGTCGGTGAGGGGAAAACTTCAAACAGGTTAATTCGTCTAATCCGAGCTGCTGACGGTACACAGAGGCAGTTTTCTCTAAATCTAGAGCCCCACCGATTAGCACTACTGGCTGTCTCGACCAAATGGGATTTAAGGCTGTAGCGACTTCTACTGGTGCGCTATATAAGGAAAACTGACCTTGCGATCGCGCAACGGTTGCCCACATTAGCTGACCTGACTGCTGCCAGCAGTCCCAAAAATCTTTCCAGGGTTCCAGCAGATACAGAGATTGTGCTTCAGTGCTGAGGGAACTTAGTCGATCAAATAGCTGTTCCAAGCCATCTTGCTGATCTGCTTCAATCAGGTAGCACTCATAGGGGTTAGCAGGGCGCTGAAATAAGGCTTTGGTTAGCTTTACCCGCACATCCCGAATCACATCAGCCTGTTGTGGATGGGCTTGCATCAGTGCGTCCCAGTCTTGGGGCTGGATGCAGCCTTTAAGTTGGTTACTGGTCCAAGATTCTAGGTCATCCACACCATCAATCACAGTAGGGATGTGATTAGGAAACCAGCCCTTGTGCTTCAAGCGGTCTGTTAGCCACGATTCTGGTGAAGTAATCAACAGTCCTTGGAAGGGTTGATCGGGAAACCTATCACTGGTATGAATTACCTTATCGCTACCAAACCACTGTTGTAAAAGGGGAATTTCCTTTTGCAGCAACCATTCTTGTATCCATAAGGGTGCTACTACGATCACAGGTCCAGACCAAACCAGGGCTGGTGCCAGGTAACTCAGGCGATAGGAAGACTGTAGAGAGGTTTCCTGCAAGGGTTCTAAACCGGTCTGAATCAAAGCAGAACGCCCTAACCGCAAGGCTCGTGCCACTAGCCTCGCCATAGTCAATTGGTGAGGCCAATTGGGTTGACCCTGCGATCGCAAAAAATCCCGTAACGAGGAATGAACTTTGACTTCAATCAAACTAGCATTCAACGGCTTTGCCTCGTTAAACTGAGCAATGAGCACTAATACTGTGATCTTAAATCATGTGTTGGGCAAAAATCGTGAAAGACTAGACGACTATAAATGGGATTAGGCTGCATCGAAGCCAGGGGTAGTAGCTCAGAATTTTCCTGATTTCCCAGTAACTATTGACATGAGGCGATTACCCTTGCTAGGGTAGTACCAGTAAAAAGAAATTGCCAAACTTTTATAGCTAACGCCCCAAAAAGACATGTTCAGCCCCAGCTATTACTTTTATTTTTGGTTTAGGAAGGTTCACCGGAGGTGAGGATAGTTCCATATGGAACCCCCCGGTGGACCGCAGCAATATAATCTGCGGTCCTTTGTTTTTTTAGGTAAAGCAGCGACAAGAGCAAGACATGACCACCTACCTTTACAACATTTACGGCTTTTACTTTTTTTGGCCCAGAAATCGTTCCGGGTAGTTAGGTCGTGCCAACCTTTCACAGCAACCCGGTTCCTTGAAGGTTCCGGGTTTTTTTTATGTCCATATCTGTAACTAAATCTGTAACTAAGGAGTCCATAACCATGTTGAACGCTAAATTAGCATTAGCTACTAACCCCAATCACCAAACCATCGTTAGACTCTCAGAACAAGTTGTCTTCGGTGGTTCAGAACTGGTGATTATTGGTGGTCCATGTACCGTAGAAAGTCACGCCCAGATGGAAACAGTGGCTACTAAACTTAAAGCTGCCCCGGTACAAGCATTGCGGGGAGGTGCCTTCAAACCGCGCACCTCCCCGTACTCTTTCCAAGGGCTAGGACTAGCAGGACTAGAAATTTTGTCTGATATCGGCAGGCGTCACCAAATCCCAGTAGTGACGGAGGTGATGTCGATTGGGCAAATTGAATCTATTGCTAACCACGCTGATCTGCTTCAGGTAGGTAGTCGCAATATGCAAAACTTTGACTTACTCAAAGCCTTGGGTAAGCAAGACTTGCCGATACTGCTAAAGCGGGGACTAGCTGCTACTGTTGAGGAATTCGTCATGGCAGCGGAATATATCCTCAGTCACGGTAACTCTCAGGTGGTGTTGTGTGAACGAGGTATTCGCAGTTTCGATAACTATACCCGCAATATCTTAGATTTAGGAGCAGTAGTAGCACTCAAGCAGTTGACTCACTTGCCAGTGATTGTAGACCCTTCCCATGCTGTGGGTAAGCGGGAATTAGTGGCACCTCTGGCAAAAGCTGCAGTGGCCGCTGGTGCAGATGGACTGATTATTGAATGTCATCCGGAACCAGAAAAATCTGTTTCTGATGCTAGACAGGCGCTTTCTATCGAAGCAATGGTGGATTTGGTTCATAGCTTAAAGCCGGTGGCAGCAGCAGTGGGACGACAGATTGTAGAACCTGTCACTCTTCCGGAGTTAGCGATTGACCTTGGCCAAAAGGCCACGCTACGCGAACGGTCACGCTACGCGAACGCATCTTAAGCAGAAACGAGAATTTTTATATATAGTGCTACTTGAGGTGGAATAGGGAACTTCGGACAAGGCAACAAGGAATGATTGAGCGTGGTCTTATAGCGCTCCATCGCTCTTTCCTACTGTTACCTGTTCCCTATTCCCTGTTCCCTATTCCCATCAATCCTAGTTTCACATTAAATGAAAATGCTAGATTAGCCATCAATCTCCTAGCATCTGCAATTTATATAAACTAGCGTATAATCCGTTTTGCTCTAACAATTCCTCATGGCTTCCCGACTCTACTAACTCTCCTCGCTTGAGTACCAGAATCCGGTCTACATTACGAATAGTGGACAGCCGGTGGGCAATAATAATTGCAGTCCGCTGTTCTAACAGCCGTTCCAACGCTTCTTGAATCAGAGCCTCGGTAGCCACATCTAAACTAGCTGTTGCCTCATCCAGCACCAAGATTTGGGGGTTACGAATTGCAGCACGAGCAAAGGCTAACAATTGTTTTTGGCCAGCAGACAGATTAGTTCCTCGCTCTCGCAGCTGGGTATCGTAGCTTTGGGGCAGTTTTTCGATAAAGCTAGCCACATTCGTCACCTCCGCTGAGGTTTTAATTGCCTCAATGGAGTAGGTTTCTCCTAAGGAAATATTACTCTTAACATCACCAGCAAAAAGAAATCCCTCCTGAAGGATGACCCCGATGTGGCGTCGTAGTTCTGCCTGGGGTAAATCCCGAATATCAATCCCATCTACGAGAATTCTCCCTTGGCTTGGTTCATAGAGGCGGCAGAGCAACCGAATAATGGAACTTTTACCCGCACCGGTCGGACCAACTAAAGCAACTTTTTCCCCTGGATGAATGGTAAAGTGCAAGTCTTTGAGAACATATTCATCTTCTTTGTAAGCAAACCAAACGTGTTCAAAGCAAATCTCTCCGTTTAGGGTTGTTCCCGTAGCGTGACCGTTGGTCAAAGGTTGTTCCCGTAGCGTGGCCTTTTGGCCAAGGTTAGACGGTTGTTCGGTATAACCATTGCCCAAGGATAAGTTAGAAGAGTGATGGGCTAGATCACCATTCAAGCTGCTTGGAGGCTTTATCGGTAAATCCCCAGATTGTTTCCGGTCTTGTTTCCCTCCCTCAAACTCTGGAGAACTTGCCACCTGCAACCGTCTGACCTGCAACCCTTCGGGGTCACGAATTTCAATGGTTTCATTCATAATGTCACTGATGCGCTCAATTGCAGTGAAACCAGCTTGGAGCATAGTGAATTTTTCTGAAAACCGACGCAAGGGGTCAAATAGCCGCTGAGCATAGAGGATAAAGGCAGACAAATCACCAAAACTCAGGTGATCTTTGAGGATAAAATGACCACCGCTCCACAACACTGCTGCGATCGCTACCAGGGAAATCCACTCTAGGGTTGCTGAAATCGCTGAATCGTGAAAGATGGTTTTGTCTACTTCAGTGACGTATTTTTGGTTAACCGTGCGAAACATCTCGGCATTGTATTGTTCACGGCGAAACAGTTGCACAATATTAATGCCAGAGATGTTTTCTTGCAGCATAGCGTTTAGGGAGGAAAGTTCTTCCCTAGATTTGTAGTTAGCTTTGCGATATTGTTTCTGGAAGTAAATAATGATAGTAGTCACTGGCAGGAGCATTAGCACTAAGATCGATGCCAGTTGCCATTGCACCAAAAACATGGTACTAGCAATGACTATCATGGATAGTAAATCACCCACGATGCCAATGGCACCGGTGGAAAAGACATCGCCTAGGGCTTCCACATCGCTAGTGAGCCTGGTAATCAATTTCCCTACTGGTGTGCGGTCAAAAAATCGCACCGCTAGGGAGGTGACGTGCTCAAATAGGTCTTCCCGGATAGCAGCAGTGATTCGTTGACCTATCTTCACCACCACGAATCCCTGAATCCCAACGAACACTAACCGGATTAGTATGGTTAATAGTAGTATAGAGATCAGAATATTGATGCTCTGTGAGAGAGAGCGCTCTAATAGGAAAGACCAAGTTCGATCTTCTTGACGAATTAAAGAGATTACCTGCCCAACAATTAAGGGTTGAATGGCACTTGCTACGGACAGGGGTATCAATAAAGTAATTGCAATAAATAGCGGGCCTTTGCTGCGACGGGCGTAGGGGACTAGGCGTAGGAAAAGTCTCCAGTCGTTCTCTTGCGTTCGCATTTTTGGAGCTGCCTGTTTACCTGGTGATCTGCTGGTCATCTAACACTAAGGGTGTTAATTTGGTGAACAATATGGTAGCGCAAATAAAATTGAGAGTGCTTTTACTTAACCACGAAGACGCAAAGAACGGGAAGGACGATCGGGGGTTAAACGATAGGAGGATTCTCTCGATTGCTCAATTCTGAGGGTGGGCGATCGCTACTCCAAGCCCACCATACATAGCCACACTGACATTGATAAAACTCTTGCCACTTCCGGCGGTGGTCTTCACCCATCACTGGTGAGGACCGATTAATCCAAACCTTCTCAGCTTCTAGAACAGATGCTCGACAACTAGGACAGCAGAATTCCAAGGCATGGGTGGCTGATTTGGTCCACTGAGGCGGTAAGGGGGCAAAAGCATCCATATATATAGCAATCCTCTCGGGGTCTCGGGGGGTAATAGTTAGCAATAGTTACGTTAATTTGGGATTCTTGATTTCCCTGAGACTATTTTAGGGGTTGTACCATCTATAAATTCCCCTGAATCGGATATTGTTTTAGTTAGCTTGAGGCAGTACCTCTGCCATAGGATCTGGTCGTGCTAGTTCATGGCTGACGATATTGCCTAATTGAAAACACAAGGGCCCATGTCTCATCCGTTATATCTCAATCTTATTTCCTTCTGTGGTATTTTTGCCCTATGTTTCATTGCTTGGCTCAGTTCTGAGCATCGCCGCCTAATTCCTTGGAAAGTGATCATTTTCGGCATTGGTTTACAACTGGTGATGGGACTGTTAATATTCCTGTTTGCCCCCACCCGCCAATTCATCCTCGGCTTGAATGACGCTCTCAATGCTATCTTGGATGCTTCAGAAGCAGGAGCTAGGTTTATGCTCGGTGGTGGTAATTCTGCCTTTGTTCCTGATCCAGAATTGATGGTTGGTCCTGGTCCAGCGGGACGCTGGATTTACCGAGCAGTGGGAACTCCTTACGTTTCTGTCCCAGGGGATCGCCTCACTCCAGATAATCTGAGTTTCGGCTTTATTTTTGCATTCCGCTCCCTACCCCAGGTGGTTTTCTTTTCCGCCTTAATTGCTCTGTTGTATCGACTGCATCTGATCCAGCCAGTGGTTCAGGTCTTTGCCAAACTATTCCGGGCAACTATGAGTATTAGTGGTGCTGAATCCCTATCAGGAGCAGCAAATATTTTTGTAGGGATTGAATCAGCGATCGCAGTCAAGCCATTCTTAGCCGATATGACCCGCAGCGAACTGTGTGCTATTCTTACATGCTGCTTTGGTTCGATTGCTTCAACAGTATTAGCTCTCTATACCAGTTTCTTGCGACCCACTTTCCCCACAATTACTGGTCACTTGATGTCCGCTTCTGTGCTAACTATCCCCGCCTGCTTCGTGATGGCGAAACTGATTGTGCCAGAAACCGATGTGCCGAAAACCTTAGGGAAGGTACCAACAGAGGAAGAAGACCCGAATCAGAAAAAACCTAGCCTCATCGATAGTTTAATTGTGGGAGCATCGGATGGAGTGAGGATGGCTGTGGGAATTGCCGCTGTAGTCATTGCAATCCTAGGCTTAGTCGCACTCGTCAATACTTTTTTTGCATATTTGGCTAATTTGACTGCTAGTGACAATCCCCTACTACAGCTAATCGGTAATATCTTTAGTGTGATTACCTTGGATAATATCTTTGGGGTACTATTTTTGCCCTTGACCTTTCTCACTGGTATTTCCCTAAATTGGCAAGAACTGTGGCAAGCCTCTGTCTTAATCGGTCAACGGTTATTACAAACCGAAATTCCTTCCTATCTTAAGTTAGCCCAGCTATCAGCCCAGGGATTAATTAGCGATCGCGCTATTTTGATTATCAGCTATGTCCTCTGTGGCTTTGCTCATATTGCCTCCTTTGGCATTTTTGTTGGTGGTTTAGCAAGTCTGGTTCCCGAACGTCGTGCTGACATTAGCGCCATTGGCTGGAAAGCTCTCTGGGCAGCAACTTTAGCTACATACATGACTGGCTGTATTGCTGGTGTGTTTGATTTCGGCAACCCAGCAATTTTGGGAAAATAGTCTCAAGTCAGCAAATGTGAAGTCTAAATTCTAAATTCTAAATTCTAAATTCTAAATTCTAAATTCTAAATTCTAAATTCTAAATTCTAAATTCTAAATTCTAAATTCTAAATTCTAAATTCTGAAATGGTAAAAATTGTAATTGATATTTCATAATTCCTCCTGCATAATTCCATGAAACGTAACCAAGTATGGCTGATTGGTCTAACTCTGCTAACTACCCTATTACTGATAATTGGGGGGCGCACCCCTTGGTTTAAACCTGAGGAATTGACTATACCAATACAATCATTACCAGCTCAAGCTCAATTGTCTGCCCTAGCAGCGTTTCCCACTACTGCTGATACCTCAGCCCATACTTTAAGACTTAATCAAGAACCTTATAAAGATCTCACAAAGCGCTTTCAGGTGGGTATACTGGAAGGGTATAAGGTTAGTACCATGGGTGGTTTCCCATTAATTGAAGCACCCGATGGTAACTTAGCCTACACGGTGCTTGTAGAACAAAGAGCGACAGATCGTCCATTAAGCAACCCTTCCCTAGCACAGATTGCTATTGAACAGTTTAGGCGGGGTGAAGGATTTCAAACTGGTAATTTTCAGCCAGTACCAGGAGGGGTGTCTCTTCCTTGGAGAGGTAGCTTAACCCTAGGTGGTCAGACTCAGCCAGTCAGTGGAGTGATCTTAGCGCGTCAGCTGGGTAAAAATGTGGTGGTGATGTTAATTTGCGCCACAGAATCAGCTCAGGGAGACGTTAAAGATGCCATTGCACTTTTGGCTAATACTCTCAAACCTCTTTAAGGTCAATGGCATGCTCCTTACGCTTCAGGGAAGCTGGTAATTGTCCATCGTCTATGGTGCATTAATTTTTATCCACCAAAGCTGCCTTTACTTACCAAATCTAGGCAGTTTTCTGTGCTGCTCACTTCTAGTAACATCGGATTAATTACCTCCTTGGAGGGTGGTTATTACTTGACTATTTAGTAGTTAGTAAAAAAAATAAACTAACCACTAATTAATAACCACCCTTAACAAAATTTTCTCTATAGACCAGGGCACTCAGTTTGACTTTATTGGTTTTTAAAAATAGGCTCAATAATCCGGATTTATTTGATTGAGCTTGTATTGATAATTAAGCTTTCACGCATGTAAATTATGAATCGGTGCTGATTGGGAGATTGGGAGATTGGAAGATTGGGAGATTGGGAGATGGATTGAAGCCTTTTGCACAACTGGATCGATCTTAAAATTTATAGCAACCGAATTATAGTTTAGGACAGAGTATTTTGGTTTAAAGGGAGCAGGGAGCATAAATATGTCTTAAGCTTTACTTCGACTGCTATAAATGCCTATTAGCTTACACCTGATGCTCTATAGCTTTTTTTTATCTATTTTTTAAATTAAATGGATAGGAAAAATTAGCGTTACCTAGTCTTGATATTATTTACTTAATCTTTAAGGATTTCGATAATAAATCAATGGTAGTGTATGCTAATTTTTAAAAAATCACACATTTATACTAAAAATCACTATCATGACAATTAATCAAATGGAATAGTCTATATTAAGGGTATAGTTTTATTTATTAAAAAAAATAACGGTAATTTATAAAAAAATTAATGTTTTTTAGGAAAATTGAGTTAGAATAACGTAATTAATTTCATGCGTTTATTGATTATTCAGTATGCTGGAGATTACCGTGAAGCCTTTGAACGCTTAGCTAACGGTGGACCTGAGACATACTATGCTCAGAAATATTCTGTAGATGCGGTAGCTGAAATTGGCAAACAAATTGGGGAAGTTGCAACTCTCTGTTGTATGACCGAAAAACCCTACAATCAGCTACTGGAAAAAGGAGTTCGTGCCATTGGTGCAGGGTTTAATGGAGAGATTAAGGTTAAAAATTTAATCAAATTGATTGAAGATTACCATCCCACTCATTTAGTTGTTCGCACACCAATTCGGGAAGTTTTTCGTTGGGCAATTCAGAATAATGTTCCAACCCTAGCCCTATTTGCTGAATCTATTCCAACCAGAAAGGTGCGTAACAAGTTTCGTAATTATTTACTAAGCCAATTATTAAATAATGATCGAATCCAATGGATTGGTAGTTATGGGATTGATTCCTCCCGAGTACTCCAGGACATAGGAGTCCAATCTGACAAGATAATTCCTTGGACTTTTATTGTTACTGAAACCCCAGAATCCTTGTCACCAAAAACTCTCCCAGCACAGGCCAAGTCTTGGCAACTGTTTTACATTGGGTCAATGATTGAAGCTAAAGGGGTTGGGGATATATTAGAATCTATCGCTAAATTAAAAGCTAATAAGTTTCCAATAAAATTGAAGATAGCTGGTAACGATAAAACAGGTTTCTTTGTCAATAAAGCTAAGCAGCTACAAATCGAAGACTGTGTAGAGTTTCTGGGAATAGTACCAAATAATACCGTAGTTCCTCTGATGAGAGAATCTGATCTTGTATTAGTTCCTAGTCGCCACGAATTTCCAGAGGGTTTCCCACTAGCAATTACTCATGCCCTTTGCGCTCGAACTCCAATCATTGCTTCAGATCACCCAATGTTTATTAATAAACTAAAAGATGGCATCAGTGCGAAAATTTTTCCTGCTGGCAACTCTGTTGCTTTAGCAGAATCTATTCAAAAGCTGCTTTCCGATTCAGATCTTTACCATAATCTGTCTATAGCCTCTTACGAAACCTGGAAGAGTTTGCAGCTTCCAGTAAAATTTGCTGACCTAATTAAGCGATGGCTACATGACTCACCAGAAAATGAACAGTGGTTAATTCAGCATCGGTTAAGTTCAGGGCGCTACAACTAAACATCTCCCTAATAAAAATTTACTAATTATTAGGATTACTAGCAATAACCAGCCAGAGCAAGAAGTCAGAATCTATAGGATTTCAGGTGCATTGTAAAAATTAATCGGATTAATACCAAGTAGAAACTAATAATTGCTAACTAAAAATGGAAGTTACTTTGTCAACTATACCTTTTAACCGCCCTGTTACTGTCGGAACGGAATTTGAGTATATCCAACAGACCATCAAGAACATGGATCTTTCCGGTGATGGTGCTATTACCAAACAATGTCATGCTCTACTCGAACAAATATTGTCAATTCCAAAGGTTCTGCTAACCACTTCCTGCACCCATGCTCTGGAAATGGCGGCACTACTATTAAACATCCAACCAGGGGATGAAGTCATTGTTCCCTCCTTCACCTTTGTCTCTACCATTAATGCCTTCATCTTACGAGGTGCTCAACCTGTCTTTATCGACATCCGCCCGGATACCCTCAATTTAAATGAAGAGAAATTAGAATCACTGATTACCCCTCGCACCAAAGCCATTGTCCCTGTACATTACGCCGGTGTAGCATGCGAGATGGATGCTATTTTGGAGATTGCTGGGCGCTACGGTATACCAGTTGTTGAGGACAATGCTCATGGACTATTTGCTAAGTATAAAGGCAAGTATCTAGGTACATTTGGTTGTCTAGCTACCCAGAGTTTTCACGAGACTAAGAACTTTACCTGTGGAGAAGGTGGCGCACTGTTGATCAACGACCCGCAGTATATCGAACGTGCTGAGATTATCCGGGAGAAAGGAACTAATCGCACTCGCTTCTATCGCGGTCAAATTGATAAGTACACCTGGGTAGACATTGGTTCGAGTTATCTCCCCTCAGGCATACTCGCAGCTTTCTTGTATGCTCAGCTAGAAAGTCGCCAACAGATTCAGAGCAAACGACAGCAAATTTGGGAGTACTACTACGAAAATCTCAAGGATTGGGCACCGGAGTACGGTATCCGCTTGCCAATTGTGCCAGAGTACTGTGACCAGGCATACCATATGTTCTACGTACTCTTACCGTCCCTAGAGAAGCGCCAAGCCTTGATTGCTCACTTAAAAGCTCAAGGCATCTACAGCGTTTTTCACTATCTGCCATTGCACTTGTCTGATATGGGACGAGAGTTTGGGGGCAAAGAAGGAGACTGCTTGGTGACTGAGGATGTAAGCGATCGCTTACTTCGTCTGCCCTTTTACAACGATATGACTGAGGCTGACCAAGCAAGGGTTGTGGCATCAATTAAGAAATTTTTCTGAACTTTACCAGAACTTTAAGACATACAGGACTTACGCAAAATTGGGTAACAAACACTAGAAATAGTAGGGTGAGACCCTACAAGTAGAGTTACTGCGTAAGTCGTGAAATAAATAGATAGGTGAAAATCAGCCCAGCTATCTAAATCGATAAATCCAATACTCAAGCGTTCGCGTAGCGTGACCTTTCGGGCAAAGCCCGACGCTGCGCGAACGGTCAATCGCATTTTTCCCTTCTTGATGCAATAGCGAGTGGGGGAAACCACGGCAATAGCGAGTGGGGGAGACCCCCAAGACCGCGCTGCCTCCCCTGTTCCGAAGCTGCATCGCTTTGTTGATGTTTCCAGGTAAGCGATTGACCGTAGGTCACGCTACGCGAACGCTTACTTTGTATTCTCTTTGGTCAAGATTAATCAAGCAATTCACTAGGGCATTTCTAATACTTAGGGTCACAAAAATTAATTATAGGAGTAGTCAATGAGCCTATCAATTACCAAAACCTATCTCGCTAATTCTGAAGAATGGGACAAAATTTGGCAACAATGCAATTATTCAACTTATTTTCATTCAAGAGAATGGGCTGAAATCTGGAATACCTATACTCAAGGAGAATTTCGTCCAAACCCTCTAATTATCCTATTCTCAGATCAAAAAAGAGCTTTGATTGCCCTTTCCTATAAACTTGGAAATCAGAAATTTATCAAGAAATACTCATCCTCACCAGACGGAACCTTTGGAGGATGGATTTCCGCAGACGAACTTACCATTGACCATGCCATTTTACTAGTTAAATTTCTCGATAAAAATTTTTGGGGTAAATTAAGTTGGCGAGTAAATCCTTACAATGAACTAGCTAGTAAAGCTGTAGCCCTAAGTTGTGTCAGTGAACAAGAGGAGGATACCACTCACGCCATTAACTTAGACGTGGGTTTTGAAACAATTTCCAAAACTTGGAAAAAGGGCGGTAGTTCTATGGCTCGAAAAGTCCGAAAAGCTATCAAGGAAGGAGTTTCAGTAACTACAGCATCTACCCTAGACCAATGGTGGGAATATTATCAAGTTTATCAAGATTCATTACGACGATGGGGAGATAATAGTCTTGGTAGCTATAATTGGGAACTTTTTAAAACAATTTTTCAACTTAAGTCACCTAACGTTAAGCTTTGGCTAGCCCACTATCAAGACCAAATTATCAGCGGAGCACTATGCTTCTACGCCAAGAAACATGTGGTGTATTGGCATGGCTCATCCTTAGAAAAATACTTGAATCTAAGACCAGTTAACTTAGTTATGTATGAAATTGTTAAAGATTCTTGTGAACAAGGATATTCTTGGTTTGATTTTAATCCTAGTGGTGGATTGCCAGGAGTTATAGCATTTAAGAAAAGTTTTGGAGCCGAGCCTCTTGACTGTTATATGATCTATGTTGATAATAAGTTGAGGCGTATGGTGAAACCCCTGAAACCTTTAAAGAAAATCCTAATGCCGTGTTAACCTAGAGCTAACTAAGCAATTTTGCTTAGTTTTTTTAAAAAATCCCTAAAAATGATTACATTAAAAAGTAAACTACTGGGGAGCAATAAATTATCAATCAATTTAATAATACTGCTGGTTTAACATCAAATACTTTACTAATAGGGAGCTATAATTGAAGCGGTACATTTTGATGGCAAGATTCAACCTTCGTAAAACCGATGATGCAGCCCTTGAGAGTTGGTTTTTTCTCTTCTCAGAATTATTTAGATAAAAATACTTTTTCTGGCACCCTTTATTATATGCATAGGTCTCTGGCATCAAGAGACCTTCAGTTGATTAATCTCGGCAATCCCAAAAAAGTATCCTATTGGCATAAGCTAGTCAAGCCTATCCAATTAATCCATTCATTTTTAGGTTTCAAGTCTTCTGATCACAATGAACAGCTCAATCGATTCATACTGACAGTTCAAAGACAGTTCAAAGAAACCCCATGTGATTTACTATTTTGCCCCGTTGCATCAGGAGAATTAAGTTTAATTGACACTAGTATTCCTATTATTTTTTTATCCGATGCCACTCCGAAGCTAATCAACAATGAATACTATAAAATTTACCGAAATATAGAAGAATTTGAACTAGGAGAAAAACAGGAATTTACTGTATTATCAAAATCTCATAAACTAGTTTATTCTTCAGACTGGGCTGCCAAATCTGCCATTAGCGACTATCAGGCAGATCCAGAGAAAGTTGAAGTAATTCCCTTTGGAGCAAATTTAGATGATATCCCCTCAGTATATCAACTATTTTCCAAGTGTAATGCTTCCCGTTGCCGTTTATTGTTTATTGGTAAAGATTGGCAGAGAAAAGGTGGAAATATTGCCTTTGAAACTCTGATATCTCTGCTCAACATGGGAATTGACGCTGAGCTAGTTATGCTTGGTTGTGTGCCACCGGATGACATTAAGCATGAGCGGCTCAACGTCATTCCTTTTTTGAATAAAAATAATCCTAAGCAACGAGAGGAACTTAATCAATTATTTTTGCAATCCCATTTTTTGATGTTTCCCACCCGTGCTGATTGTTCACCAATTGTGATTTGTGAGGCTAATGCATTTGGTCTCCCTGTAATCACAACTGATGTCGGAGGAATTCCGACAATTATTAAAAATGGCAAAAATGGTTATATGTTACCGTTATCTGCCTCAAGTGATCAGTATGCTAGTGTGATAGCAAATAACTTTGGTGATCGGGCAGTCTATGAACAGTTAGTAAAGTCTTCTAGAGAAGAATACGATCAGTCTCTAAATTGGGATAAATGGGCAGAACGTATACATCGTGTGATGATAAGCATGTTCAATTGATTCCTGTCGGATTTGTGAGATTTGGAATAAAATGAAGAGGGGAAAGAGGAGTAAAAATATCCTCATCCCCTCTTTACCTTATCCCTCATTTCTAATTTACAAAGACTTAACTATGAGGGCAATGTTTCTGACCACACTCTAAGCCGGTAAGCATATTAACCGTTGACAAGCTCTTTTGCTAGCAATGGTAGTGGCTTACCTTCAAAGTATTCAGGAATTGGTGCACCCATCAATTCCAAAATTGTGGGGGGAAGATCAAGAGCATGACCGCCTCCGAAATCAACACCGGACGCAATATCTGGACCTGCGGCGATGATAAATCCCTCAGGGCGATGGCTGCCAGCACGATAATGGGGTACAGGACCAATACGTCCAACATCAGGACTTTCCACCACATCTGTGGCATACTCATCTTGCCAGACAAGTACCAAGTCGGCATCAGACAGCTTACAATTTCGCTCAGTGGGCGACTTCCGTGTCCTGATGATCTCCTTGACCATGGGTACACCTTTTCGGGCATCTTTAAGAGCGTAAAGCTTTTGGATCAGTTCATCACAGAAAGCATCATACTCCGATTCCGGTACCAATCCTTGGGGTTCTCGTCCCTGAAGATTGATACGGATATACCCTTCTGAAAAGCTTGGTAGGGCAAACGCTTTCATCTTGTGCCAGACCGGTGCATACCAAGCGGCTGGTTGGAAAGGTACTACATCGGTTTCCTTCGCTAGCCTGAATGGGGAGATCAGATCGGGTTCTTGAGAAGAATCTAACCATGGCTCGATTAGTTTGAAAAGCTTGGTGGGAGTTTCTCGTCTCAAAAACCTTTTAATGGGATTAGGATCATACTTGGTACCCCACAGATGTCGCTCCCAATAGTTCCATTTCATTTTGGTAATTATCGGTTCAGGGGGTGTTCCCAACTCAGTACCATTAGCCAGGGCAAATTTCCCAGGGAAACTAAGGCGATATAAAAACTCAGGCAGGAAGGTGGTGCTGGGGGCATCCATGGTGTTAGGACCCATGCCATGAGCGGAGAAAATGACGACATGAGCATCCTTTGGTGCTTTGGCTAAAATCTTGCCGATTGCCCGATCAATGGCTTGAAAGCCTTCGAGCATGGGATCACCTGAAACACGGGAACTAAAATGCTCATAGAGAGGATGTTCCGGTTGACTCAACTGCCAGAAATTGTGACCCAGTGCATGGGCTTCGCCAAACACTGTTAAAAACAAGTCCCAAGACTCTCGTTCCAAGAGATCTTGACAAATAGTAGCGCGACGGGAGATCCCTGTCTCCAGAAGTTTCCGAAGTCGAAGTGTTCCCTTTAAATCAACACACACAGCATAGTCCTTATGGAGTCCTGGATGTTCTCCATGTTTGTCAACCAGTTCTTGGAACAGTGAAGCCGGTAAAGAGCCACTAGCTACTTGAGGAGAATGGGCTCCCCAAGCTAAAACCTGGGGACCATTTACCTCCTCACAGAGCCGAGTTTGAGGCATGTCAAAGACTGCCACTCGATAATCTTCACCCAGGGCATAAAATGGAGGATACTCACTATAGTCATAGGCGGCCTTGGTGTAGCACTCATAGCTACCTTCTCGGAATCCCAAGGGAGACCAGTACCCAGTTGTGTGAGGCGAGCAGCCAGTCAAAAATGTTGTCCAAGGCGTTTCTGCACTAAACGCTTCAAAATTTTTCAGGCGTCCATAGGTTCCCTGGTCGCGCAAACGACGCATAGTCTGGAGATGTCCCTGAGACATCCATTTCTCAAGGACAGAGGGCTGAGCTGCATCTAGTCCAATGACAATAACAGGCTTGTTCATTTCTCTAAAAGTAAATGTTAATACTGGAGATGCAACCTGCAACTTAACCAGGGGCATTTGTGAATCTTGGCAAGTCTTAGAGTGACATTAAACTCGATTTGGTCTATGTTATACAACAGCTAAGTTTACCGTTATACCCCTGCTTTGATCTTTACCTATGGATTTCTAAAAATCCTTCTCGTTATTATAACTTTATAACAAGATTAACTTAAATTAATATATAGCGTAAGCTTTTGATAAAAATCTCTAGAGCAAAAATCCGGATAGCTGTTTTTTATTAAGTATATATTAGTGGTGATAATTACCAGCCATGTAAGCAGTAAGCTAATGGGCGTGCGTCACAGGCTATAAGCCTGTGCCACGAACGCTACTTGAGTGAAGTCAGCTTACCAATAACTTCCAATTATCAAGTCAGTTTTGCTAGCCCTGATAGTTAAAATTAGTGTACAGTATAGTTTTTAATAAATTCCAAATAATTACATTATTTTTTTTGAGTTTTTGTCTAACTTTATTCATTGCGCTTCATCCAACATATCCTGAACAATTTTATCAAAAACTTAATATTATTTTAAGTAAATCAACGGTTCAAAACTCTCCGTTTACAACTCCTAAATTAGGAACTAACCTGAATGGAATTGCTGATTGGTCAACTGAACTTCCTTTCTTAGATGCCTTCAAATCGTCGAGACCATGGATTACTCAATGTGTCTCTGGAGAAACAGGCTGTAGTGGTTCGTGGGATACTGAGGAATACGATAAACTGGATTTAGACGAACAGGGCTGGGTTAAGTCTTTACCTGCTCCAGAAGCTCCTCCTGAATATACTCGTGTGGCTACACTACTTTTTACAGGGATGAAAAATTATCCAGCTGGAAAGTATGTGGTTTTATACGATGGAGAAGGCACTATAGAATATAAGTTTGATGCCACCAAAGATGAGGTAGCGTCAAGGCCAGGAAGAGATGTAATTAATGTAACGCCATCCGGGGCTAGTATCTATTTAATAATTACCGCTACGGATCCTAATAACACGGGTAATTATATTCGCAACATTCGTGTTGTTCAAGCTAAGTATGAAGATACTTACGAGTCTGAACTTTTTAATCCGGAATTCATCAATAAAATTAAAAAATTTAAAGCCATCCGTTTTATGGACTGGATGGAAACCAATCATTCTAAGCAAAGGGAATGGGCAAATATACCAAAAGTAGATGATGCCTCCTACGCTTACGGTAAAGGTGTACCTGTAGAAATCATGGTTAAACTGGCCAATCGAATTGGTGCTGATCCATGGTTTAATATGCCCCATCAAGCTACAGATGACTATATCACTAATTTTGCCCAAATAGTTAAAGATACCTTAGATCCAAATCTAAGGGTTTATGTGGAACTGTCTAATGAAGTGTGGAATTGGCAATTCCAACAAGCTAACTATGCGTTAGCTCAAGGTCAAGCTAGGTGGGGCAAGGATAAAGGAGATGCATACATGCAATGGTATGGAATGCGTACTGCTCAAATGTCTGATATTTGGAAAAATGTATTTGGTAGTGACAGCAATCAAGTGGTGTCTGTTATGGCTACCCATACCGTATGGCTTGGTTTGGAAAATGCTGCTTTGGATTGTCCTCTGTGGGTAGCAGAGGGTAATGCCCCTTGTTATCAACATAGTATTGATGCTTTTGCGATCGCGGGATATTTTAATGGCAGCTTAAACGCGGAAGAAAACGAAAGCACCATAGAATCTTGGTTGAATGAACCCGATGGGGGAGTGTCAAAAGCGTTTAAGCAGATCAAATCCGGGGGGTTACTTCCCAAAGAAGAAGACTATGAGAGTTTAAGTGATATTGATCAAATTTTTAACTATCATCACAAAGTAGCAGATAAGAGAAAACTACAGTTAGTGGTTTACGAAGGTGGTCAACATCTTGTCAAGTCCGATAATCAAAAACTAACTGAGTTTTTCATTGAGCTTAATAGACATCCAAAAATGTATAAAATTTATACACAACTCCTGAATGAATGGAAGAATCAGGGCGGTGGCTTATTTATGCACTTTTCTGATATCAAGAAGCCCAGTAAATGGGGGAGCTGGGGGGCTTTAGAACATGTATACCAAAAGAGTTCACCCAAGTATGATGCCTTAATAGACTTTATCGATCAAAATTCCTGATCCTGTAAACTTCCCTAGAAAGCTATACAAGGGTGAATCTGTTACAGTTTAATCTGGCTAAAATTTTTCACCAACAACGATAGCGTTAGGGAAACAGCGTTTCAGTGCTACCTCTGCGTTTCAATTCCTTGCCTAGTGCAAGAAAAGAGCTAAATTTTCAAGGCAGTTAAACGATGAACACTCTCTCAGCTGTAGAATACAAAGCCCAAGGTTTGAAGCAAATTGGATTAGTTGTGATTGGACGCAATGAAGGTGAACGCCTACGCCAGTGTTTACTGTCTGTGATTAAAAACGTGGCTCGTGTGGTTTATGTCGATTCTGGCTCCACAGATGACAGTGTGGAAATCGCTCATTCTTTAGGGGTAGAGGTGATTGGACTCGACCTATCTAAACCCTTTACTGCAGCTCGTGCTAGAAATGCGGGATATATCTATCTCAAACATTTAGAGCCAAATCTTAAGTTTGTCCAATTCGTGGATGGGGATTGTGAGGTAGTAGGGGGATGGCTCAACTATGCTCAAAAGGAACTGGAAGCCAACCCTAATGTCGCTGTAGTCTGTGGTCGCCGACGAGAGCGCTTCCCTGAAACATCTATATATAACCGATTGTGTGACATGGAGTGGGATACACCAGTGGGTGAAGCTTCCGCTTGTGGTGGTGATGCAATGATGCGCACAGAAGCTTTTGAACAAGTCGGAGGGTTTAATCCTACTCTAATTGCTGGTGAAGAACCGGAATTGTGCTTGCGGCTGCGCCAGAAGGGTTGGAAGATTTTTCGCCTAGATGCTGAAATGACTTTGCATGATGCCCAAATGACACGTTTTAGTCAGTGCTGGAAGCGGTTCTTGAGAGCAGGTCATGGTTACGCTGAGGGAGCCTGGTTACACGGTCACACTCCAGAACGCCATTGGGTCAAAGAAAGCCGGAGCATTTGGTTCTGGGGATTACTCTTACCTATATTAGTATTTGCGATCGCATGGCTCACCCATGGCTTGAGCTTATTGCTGTTGTTGGGTTATCCTCTGATGACTTACCGGATCTATCGTCATAAGTCCCAGACAGGTTTGAGCTCAACAGATGCTTTACTTTATAGTCTGTCTTGCATGATCGGCAAGTTTCCTCAGGTCCAAGGTCAGATTCAATTTCACCTAAATCGATTGCTCGGACAGCGTAGTAACTTGGTTGAGTACAAAACTGTACTTAATACTAACAGTTAGATAGCGTTTGTATTTGAGTTGTAAACAAAGGATTGATAGCAAAAGGTAATAGTAAACAGGTAATAGTAAACAGGTAATAGGTAACCTTAAACATTATCAAATAAATCTGATTTTATTGTTTTTTATTTAAATTTTATTAGATAATATCTGGATATGTATCATTTATCTCTAGGTTTGTTTTAGACTTTAACGATTATTTATTGGCTCTATATAATATATATTTTTTTGTTAATACTTATCAAAAAATATAAATAAAGTTTTTTTTGTTGACTAAAACCTCTGATCTGTTCCCTAATCACTATTCCCTAATCACTATTCCCTAATCACTATTCCCTAATCACTATTCCCTGTTCCCTGTTCCCTAATCACTATTCCCTGTTCCCTGTTCCCTAAAAAAATAACTTATTTTAAGCTTTAAGGATGTTGAATTGTGTTAGCTAATCAGCCATTCATCTCATTGATTGATATTCCATTCTTGGTAATAGCATTTGCCCTTATCGTTCCAATTACAGTTCTTTTTATTGAATGTAGTGCAGCAATTTTGCCTAATGGCTCTGAGCCATGGTCGGATGCTAGCAAACCCCGACCAACGGTGGCTGTTTTAGTTCCAGCTCACAATGAAGCCTCTGATATCAGTGCCACCCTGGAAACATTACTACCTCAGCTTACGGAGCAAGACCGACTAATAGTCATTGCTGATAATTGCACTGATGACACTGCAGCAGTGGCTCGGAAATCTGGCGCTATTGTAATTGAACGACAAGATCATGAGCGCAGAGGTAAGGGATATGCCTTAGACTTCGGTATGGGGTTTATTGAGCCTAATCCACCGGATGTCGTGGTGGTGGTTGATGCAGACTGTATTGTTGCTCAAGGAACGATTTCACGGATTTCCCGCCTTGCGATCGCTACACAACGACCGGTTCAGTCAACTTACTTAATGACACAACCAGACAACCCGGTACTAAAGGATTTGATCTCTACCCTGGCGGTTAAATTCAAAAATACAGTCCGTCCGAGTGGGTTACATCGACTGGGCTTGCCTTGTTTGTTAACAGGTTCAGGAATGGCTTTCCCCTGGTCAGTGATTCGCAAAATCTCTTTGGCTGGCAGTAAAACAGTTGATGATATGCAGTTGGCTTTGGATTTAGCGATCATCGGACATTCCCCAATATATTGCCAGGAAGCAGGAGTCACAGGTCGTCTGATGAAACAGGGTTCAGCAAAGAGTCAAAGGTCACGCTGGGAGCATGGTCATATCGAGACTTTGCTAAACCAAGTTCCTGAGTTGCTCAAAGAGTCTATTCGTCAAAGACGAATAGACCTATTAGCGATCGCATTAGACTTATGTGTGCCACCATTGTCCCTATTGGTTCTAATTTGGGTGGCTGCTACAGGGGGAGCTTTACTCGGGGGAGCATTGGGAGCATCATGGATAAGTACTATTGTGTTACTCATAGAAGGGGTGCTGCTGTTAATTGCGATTGTTGAAGGTTGGGCTAAGTTTTGCCGAGCAGACTTTCCGCTCCTGATGCTCTTAGCTGTCCCGATTTACATTCTGTGGAAAATTCCCCTCTATCTGGCTTTTCTGGTGGAACCTCAGACCAAGTGGATTCGCACAGAACGGGATGCAGTCGATACCCCATCATCCTAATCAACTGGGGTGCATCTCATATTTGTAAAAAAGAAGGGAAGTGTGGGGAGGGTGGGAAGTGTGGGGCTGACAAGGGTAGGTTTTTTACTTTGGAGATAGGTAATAGGTAATAGGTAATAGGGAATGGGGAATGGGGAATGGGGAATGGGGAATGGGGAATGGGGAATGGGGAATGGGGAATGGGGAATGGGGAATGGGGAATGGGGAATGGGGAATGGCTAATCGGAACCCACCCCTAACCCCGACCAGGAGGGGAAGAGCGGGAGATGGGTCGGTAATCGGTGGAAATTCTGGGAGATTTTCCGACATATTTTGAGAAATTTATTCCCAATGCCAGTACGTACTCGCCCAAATGTAAAAAACCTACCCAAGTGAGGAGATAGGAACCCACCCCTAACCCCGACCAGGAGGGGAATATAGGGAGATGGGGGAGATTTTTATTAAGGGTAATTGTCATAACATGATATTAGCCTTCTATTGCCGAAGAGTGTTTTTGCATGCATTGAGATGCAGCCATCAACTGATTCTACTAGGAGAGATCATTCTCTGGTCCTAGGTATAGAATTGTTATAGCTATAGGATTGCTAATTAATTGTTTCATAATCAGGGTTAATTAAATTTTTAATGCCATAATTTAGCCCACGGAATTATCCTTGGGCTTACCGATTTTGGATCTAACTATTTTAGAGTTTGCCCACAAATCCTATCAAAGATGGTAGCATCATAAGTGTATTATCAAAGAAGTGTATTATCAAAGATAATTAAACCGGCGGCGGATAAGACCAAGTAGTTAAAGTAGGACTACATATCCAGATTAGGAGATGGTAAGATTAAATTTATCTGTAGCCGTAATTTCCAGAATTGGTATAAAATTGATTTACATTTATTAAGATAAATCAAGTTTGACATGACAAAAGTATTGTGAAAAAAATACTATAAATAACCCAAGCCAAAGGAGTTGATAGCACTCCGGAATATTGATAAGTTTTGCTTCTACATCGATCAACTATAGCATCGATGTGAAAAGGGTTATAAACCTGGACAATCCGGATTATTGCCCTGAGAGTTGGTAATTATTAGTGTCTCCCTGCAAAAATTAGCATCCTCTTGGATATACAACAGGGGGCTGAAACCTTATCAACTAGTAAAAGGGGCAGACAATTGCAACAACTAACATTAAACGAGCAAGATGAGTTAAATACTCCTCAAAAAGGATTAAATCTAGGTCCGCTTTTGAGGATTGCCCGACGCCAAGCCATGGTGGTTGCAGGGATTGCAGGTTTAGTGACTGTTGCTGCTACCTTTTTGAGTAGCAAATCTCCCTCTATATATTCAGGTAATTTTCAGCTGTTAGTCGAACCAGTCACATCTGCTGCAGCAATATCCACTGAACCAATGACACTTACTCGGGGTCAGGGAAGAATACCTGGTGAGAGAAATTTTGAACTGGACTATGCAACTCAGATTAAAATCCTAACCAGTCCTGAAGTCTTATCTAAAATCGTCAATAAAATTAAATTCCAGTATCCAGAGTTTAAGCTTGGGCTACTTCAGTATTATTTAACAGTTGAACGTCTCGAAGAAGAAAGTCAAGGTGAAAATACTAAAATCCTATCAGTTACTTATAGTGGGACAGATCCCAAACTAGTAGAGTTGGTCTTAAAGACAACAGCTGAAGAATATGAAAAGTATAGTTTAGAAGACCGAAAAACTCGCATTGGCCAAGGGGTTAAATTTATTAATGAGCAACTTCCTAAATTACAGGATAGAGTTAATATTATCCAAGGAAATTTGCAAAACCTGCAACAGCAGTATCAGCTAATTGAACCTCAATTTGATGGGGGACAATTATCAAACAAAGTTAGTAAAATTGGCGACCAAAAAAGAGATACAACCAGGCAGCTACAAGAGCTAATTAAATTAAAAAACAGCTTACAAAGACAATTAAAACTATCGCCAAATGAAGCTTTAGCTTCTTCTGCCTTGAGTGAAGATCCTAACTATCAGAAGTTACTGGCGGATCTTAAAGAAATAGAAAGTAGAATTGCGATAGAATCCGCCCGCTTTCAGCCAGAGAGCCCTAATATTCAAACCCTACTAGAGCAACGGCAAAACCTAGAAACTCTTCTCAATCGGGAAGTACAACGGATTCTGGGTCAGAACTTAGGAGGTCAACCGATTAACCCCCGAGTGCGAACCCTTCAAAATCCAATTCGTTTACAACTGATTCAACAATTGGTTGATACCACCAACCAAATTGAGGTACTACAGGTTCGTAATCAGGCTCTGATACAAACCAAAAACACTGTTGATCGCGAAGTCCAAGAATTCCCGATTTTTGTCCGTAAGTATAATGATCTACAGCGGCAGTTACAAATTGCTACTCAAACTCTCAACCAACTAGAAACTCAGAAAGAGACCTTGCAGGTGGAGAAAGCTCAACGGGAAGTGCCTTGGGAGATAGTTTCTCAACCTCAGCTTTACCGCGATCCGACCGGTGCACCGATCGGAAAATCTAGTCAGAATAAGTTGATCTTGATGGGAGTTATGGGCGGTTTAGCTTTAGGGATGGGGACAGTTATCCTTTATGATAAGTATCGGAATATCTTCTATGAAATCAAGGATATTGAAGAAGGCCATAATTTACCTGTTTTAGGAGAAATACCATTTAGTAAAAATCCTGAACCATTCAATAATTTTAGTGTAGATTTTGACAACGATGAGGACAGAATTTCTGAGGATAATCGATTTAAAAAAGCATTCGAATCTCTCTACACTAACATGCATTTCCGCTTCTGTAATCCACCCCTTCGCTCCATCGCCATTTGCTCGGCTATGGCTGGGGATGGTAAGTCTAGTGTCGCCTTAAACCTAGCTCACATGGCAGCCTCCAGAGGTCAGCGAGTTCTATTAGTAGATGGTAATCTCCATTCACCTCAACTTCACACCAATTTGAATTTACAGAACTTGCCAGGACTGAGCGACTTGCTATCAAACGACCTAGAGGTTGTGATGGAGCGATCGCCTTTCTCAGATAATCTTTTTGTGTTGACTTCTGGGCAAGCCTTAGTAGAATCTGCTCCAGATCTGGCCTCTCCTCGCATGGAAAAGATTATGGGGCATTTTCAGGAAAAATTTGACTTGGTTATCTATGACACTCCTAATCTACTGAACTATACAGACGCCAATTTCCTAGCTGCCCATACAGATGGAATCTTGATGGTGGTCGGATTCAGAGGAACTAAGAAATCTCAATTCAAGCAAGTCCTCGATCAAATAGACAGGTTTGGCTTAACCTGTCTGGGCGTAGTAGTTAATCGTGTCCAACCATCTTCCCTGACTGTCTCACCCTAGAACATCGGTTCTTAAAGGTTATTCGGTTGTTCGCCATTTTTGAATTAAGAATGTAGAATTAAGAATTTAGAATTCCAAATTCTACATTCTACATTCTACATTCTGCATTCTGACAGACAACCTTGGCCTTTAGGCCACCCTACGCGAATAACCTGCCACCGAAACTTATTCTGCCGGATACGATATTACCTATCCTCCATGGGATCGCAATCCGGATTCTGAGTTCACAGTTAGTAAGAACAATTAATAACATACTGTCACCAAAGTTGCTTTAGTCTAAGGAGGCGGCAAAATTGGTACGGACAATGGAGCCTAATCAGGTGATGTTAATGAAGGCGTTACATCCCTTGAAACATTTGAAGATTTTTCTCGATCTATTCCATCTCTTAGATAAGGTGTCAATCTACGAACTACGAAAAATTCATAGAAACAGACATACCGTTGCCCCGAGTTCACGATGACAATTGCCTATCTAGTTAATCAGTATCCTAAGGTAAGTCACAGCTTTATCCGGCGAGAGATTGCAGGTCTTGAGGCTTGCGATATTCAAGTCAAACGTTTTTCTATCCGTTCCTGCGCCTCTGAACTAGTTGATCAAGCCGATCAACTAGAGCTACAGAAGACTCGATTTGTCTTAGGAGTTGGCATCGTGGGCTTGTGTTTTAGCCTATTACGCACTGCCTTAACCAGACCGATACGTCTTTTGAAGACCTTAGAGCTGACCCTCAAAATCGGCTGGGGTTCAGACCGAGGAGTTTTGAATCATCTAGCGTACTTAGCTGAGGCTTGCCTTCTGCTGGGTTGGTTTTCCGAGTCAGATATTGAGAAGGTTCACGCCCACTTCGGAACAAACTCAACTACAGTAGCGATGTTATGTCATGCTCTCGGTGGACCATCTTACAGCTTCACAGTTCATGGTCCAGAAGAGTTTGATAAATCCCAACTTCTCGCTTTAAGAGAAAAAATCAACCGAGCTGCTTTTGTGGTCGCGGTTAGCTCCTTTGGCAAAAGCCAGCTTTATCGATGGTGCAGCCACAAACAGTGGTCAAAAATCCATGTGATCCACTGTGGTGTGGATGAGATGTTTTTGAGTAAAACCCACACCCCGATACCAGAGGTGCCACGCTTAGTTTGCGTTGGTCGCCTCAGTGAACAAAAAGGACATCTACTCTTGATTGAAGCGGCCCATCAGTTAGCCGCTGAGGGCTTGCAGTTCAAGTTGGTACTAGTGGGTGATGGACCGTTGCGTACGCAAATTGAAGCAACTATTGCCCAGTTGGGTTTGCAAGACCACATTGAGATTACTGGCTGGGCTAGTAATACTGAGGTTCAGCAACAAATTTTAGCAGCACGGGCTCTCGTACTGCCCAGCTTTGCGGAAGGATTACCAGTCGTGCTCATGGAAGCTTTAGCCCTGGGTCGTCCAGTGATTACTACTTATGTTGCTGGGATACCGGAGTTGGTGGGTGATGGCAGCTGTGGTTGGCTGGTGCCACCCGGTTCTGTTGAAGCTTTAACCGCAGCAATGGCTGAAGCCTTAAACTCCCCGGTGGAAACCCTGGAGGAAATGGGTAAAGCTGGGGCGGAGCGGGTGGCTAGGCGGCATGATGTCGCAACAGAAGCCAAGAAATTGTCAGCCCTATTTTTGTCTAATCCTGAACTACCTCCAAAGCAAGCTCCGATTGAGGCACCACCAAGGAGTGCTAAGCTCTCACGTATTTAAATTGTGAATCAAATTGTGAATCGGGGCAACAGATGAGCATTTTCGGCGTTGCTGAATTGAAGTATGAATTTATTTGTCTTGTTTCAGTAACGCCCCCGTGGGTCCCCCAAAATTGGGGGACTTGAAATTATCTTTCTCCCCCAGAATTGGGGGTTGGGGGGCAAAATCATACCTGTAATTAGCAACGCCCCATTTTGAATAATTTCCCTTATTTGTAACAGTTAGCTGATGCGTTTTGTATTTTTGCTTTCAGACTTTTCAACAAGCACCACTTGGCAGGGAATATACCGTGTCCTTCGCCGTCCTAAGCTAAAGCCAATTCAGAGTTGGGTCAGGCGTAGGTGGCTTTATAAATCCGAAGTAAACGGCGGAGACCTGAATATCATGCGTCACTGCTTGGCAGCTCGGGAATCTGGGGCTGATGCAGTAATTGCCACCATGACTGGTCGTAACACCTTTGGTAATACTTGGGGGATTCACGATCTACCCTTTATCCGTTGGGCAGATCGTCGTCCCGATGATGTATGCATTATTCCTGATTGGCTCACACTATTGATCAATGATGTCAAAGGACCAGCGATCGCTTATCTCCAGGTTCCAATTTTGGTTAAAGCGGATTTTGACTATCGAGATAGCCGTGTGGCTCTTTGGACAGACTCTCCCTTCATGAAGGAAATATGCGAAGCCACTTATCCTGGCAAAGACATTGAGATCGTTCCCAATGTAGTTGACAACAAGGCATTTCCATTTATTCCTCAAGCAGAAAGAGAAGCAGGTTTGGTCTTCGCCTTTCCCAGAAAAGGTCCTGAGTTCATCACCGAGACTGAGGAATGGTATCAAAAGTTAGGTGGTACATACTGGAGATTTGAGCGTGTGGATGGACTTCCCTTTCACGAACTAGCAAAGCAGTTTAGACGACCACAAGTCTTCCTGGCATCTGCAGAGGTTGAGGGTTGTGCCCTTCCTCCCCAAGAATCCATGGCAGCAGGAATTGTGGTAGTGGGCAAGACTGCCCGTGGGGCAAATTTCTGCATGGAACACCGTAAGACTGCTATGGCTGCCGAGACTCCTGAGGCGGCAGCACGATGTCTTTTGGAACTAGAGCATGCAGAACTTCGTGACAATATTTCACGCAATGCTCACGACTATATTAGTCGTTATTTCTCATCTCAAGAGCCAGCCCGTTTCTGGCAAAAGACCGTTCGCGAGTATTCATCTGGTGCTCAACAACTATTATCTACCTAGCTGTAACTTAAAACCTACATTACACAACATGCTCAGATATCAGCTGTAGAGCCAATCTTTAAAACTAACTAAATTATCTGATGCCTTTAAGTCTGCAACCCCACCCATCCCGTCTACCTACTCGGAAATCTAACCATGTCCTCATCACTTAAAAAACAACTCCTCCGTGGGGCTATTTGGACAGTAGCTGGTTATGGAACAAGTCAGTTTCTGAGACTGGCAAGTAATCTTGTTCTGACCCGCCTGCTTGCACCAGAGTTTTTCGGCTTAATGGCTCTAGCCAACGTTTTCATCATTGGCTTACGGTTATTCTCCGATGTCGGTATTGGTGCAAGCATCATCCAGAATAAACGTGGGGATGACCCAGTTTTTCTGAATACTATCTGGACTATTCAGGTTTTGCGGGGCCTTTTGCTGTGGGTGGCTTGTCTTATAATTACTTGGCCAGTTGCCCACTTCTATAATAACCCGCAGCTGTTATGGCTGATGCCAGTAATTGGTGTGATTCCACTGATTGAGGGATTCAACTCCACTGCTGTGTGGAGCCTCAACCGCCAGATGGCATTTGGCAAGATCATGATGTTTGAGCTGGTGGGGCAATTGTCCGGCCTGATCTTGATGGTCACTTGGGCTTTTGTCAATCGGACAATCTGGGCTCTTGCTATTGGAAATGTGCTGACGGCATTGGTCAAAATGGTAATGAGTCATTGGTTAATTCCTGGAAAATCAAACCGCTTTACCTGGGAGAAAGAGGCAGCTAACAGCATTTTTTCCTTCGGGAAATGGATATTTATTTCAACGGCCCTTACCTTTCTCGCGACCCAAGCCGACCGACTAATTCTAGGCAAATTGTTTTCATTTGAGCTATTGGGAATTTATGGTGTTGCCTTTAATTTAGCGTACCTACCTTCCCAGGTAATCTCGGCAATTAGTTCCAAGGTGCTTTTGCCAACGTTTTCTCAGCTGGCTGATTTGCCTCGGGAAACCTTTCGGATCAAGATTTGGTACAATCGGCAACTTATCCTAGTGGTTGCAGCATTGATGTTGACAGTCAGTACTGCTTTTGGAGATGTTGCGATTTTTATCTTATATGATGAGAGGTTTTATGAGGCGGCTTGGATGTTACCAATCCTGACCCTAGGCATCTGGCCTGCATTATTAATTGATACCGTTCAGCAAGCCCTGATGGCTCTTGGCAAGCCAAACTATAACGCTTACAGTCAATTGGTCAAGAGTCTTAAGGTTTGTATTGGCATACCCCTAGGATTTTATCTGATGGAAAAGTTGGGAAATGGAGCACTCGGAGCAGTAGTCGTGATTGCTTTCAATGACATTCTCCCTTATCTAGTAATAACTTATGGTCTCTGTCGTGAAGGGCTTTCCTTTATTAAGCAAGACCTCTGGGCTACTGCACTACTGTTGACATTACTGATGTGGGTGATTTGGGCTCGATATATGTTGGGTTTTGGATATCCCATCAGTGGACTTTTTTAAAACAGGGAACAGGGCACAGGGAACAGGTAACAAAAATTATTACAATCTATTTAGGATTGCTATTATTTAATAAAACTAAAATTAATTAAAAAAACTAATGGATGATAAAATGTATTCCAAATTAAACTATTGCCTAGAGCCAGAAAAATTAACTAAATTTGCGAATGATAATTGTGAAATATACGCCCAGTCTGAGCCATTTCCACACATTATCATGGATAACTTTTTTCCAGAAGATGTCCTAGATAAGATTCTGAATGAGTTTCCTAAAGCTGATGCAATTGATTGGCAAAAGTTTGATGCTGCACCAGAAAAAAAACTGGCCTCAAAATCGGAAATACAAATGGGAGAGTACACCCGATTTTTTCTGTATCAGCTCAATTCATCAACTTTCCTTAACTTTTTAGAAACCTTAACTGGCATTGATGGAATAATCCCTGATCCTCATTTTGTTGGTGGTGGCTTACATCAGATCGAAAAAGGTGGTTACTTAAAAATCCATGCTGATTTCAATCGCCATACAAAATTGCGCCTTGACCGCCGCTTAAATCTTCTGATCTATCTCAACAAAGATTGGCAAGAAGACTATGGTGGTTATTTTGAAATGTGGGATAAAGAGATGACAAAGTCTCAGAAAAAAATTCTCCCCGTCTTCAACCGATGTGTCATATTTAATACTACCGATTTTTCCTATCACGGACATCCTGAGCCATTAACTTGTCCAGAAGGACGGACTCGGAAATCCTTGGCACTTTACTACTACAGCAATGGCAGACCAGCTGAAGAGCTTTCTAATAGTGGCGACCATTCTACATTATTTAAGGCTCGACCAGGAGAAAAAATACAACTTAAAAAATCTCCAGTAACCAAAGTCAAGAAATTTATTAAGAAGTTAATTATTGAGTAAGAATTCAGCGGTCAGTGGTCAGCGGTCAGCGGTCAGCGGTCAGCCGTTGGCCTTTGGCACCTCAAGTAGCGTGGAACAGGCTTCTGGGAGCATGTCACCTTTGTAATTAGGTACATAGATCCCCCCTAGCCCCCCTTAAAAAAGGGGGGAATTAGATTTAAAAGTCCCCCTTATTAAGGGAAACGGGGGATCTGAACAGGGATTAACAAAATTGACATGCTCCCCAGGGTTCGACGCTGTGACCTAACCCATAAGCTGATCACTGATAGCTGATAGCTAATACCTGATAGCTGATAGCTGATAGCTGATAGCTGATAGCTGATAATTACTCAAACAACTCTGTTCACGTTCATGCCCAAAAAAGCCAATGAGTTTTTTAGTCCCCATCGTCATGTTCGGCTGGATTCCAGTTGTTCTTTATCTCTTCATGAGAATTCCAGCTCAGCGGGCAGTCATTGTGAGTTTCATCGTAGCATGGCTATTCTTACCTGTGGCAGAATATGCTTTGCCTGGTCTACCTGACTATACTAAGATGTCGGCAACTTGCTACGGTATTTTGTTGGCTACTTTTATATACGATGTTGGGCGTATTAGCTCCTTTAAATTCAGCTGGATTGACTTGCCCATCCTGATTTGGTGCCTATGTCCATTGGCTTCATCTATTACGAATGGCTTGGGGGCTTACGATGGTTTCTCTACTGTTTTGACGCAAACCTTGACCTGGGGAGTACCCTATTTTCTCGGTCGGATCTATCTCAATAACTTGAGTGGATTACGTGACTTGGCAATTGGGATTTTCATGGGGGGGTTGGTATATGTTCCCCTATGTTTGTACGAAATTCGTTTTAGTCCCCAGCTCCATAGGATATTGTACGGCTTCCATGCTCATCCTGACTTTGGCCAAACAATGCGTTACGGGGGATGGAGACCGACAGTATTTATGATCCACGGTTTGCCAGTGGGTATGTGGATGATGGCAGCTAGTTTAGTGGGAATTTGGCTATGGCACACTGGGGTGATCAAACAACTCTGGAATATTCCCATGAAGTGGCTGGTAGCTGCGTTGTTGATCACATTTATATTGTGCAAATCCACTGGTGCCTATTTTTTACTACTCTTGGGAGTTGGCATCTTGTTTGTGGGCAAGCAATTTCGTACTGCTTTGCCAGTCTTTATCCTAATTGGGCTTATTTGTTCTTACTTATACATTAACTCACAGACTGAAACCTACGTTAGTGATCAGATTATCTCAAATGTATCGAGTGTGGTTCCTGCAGACCGTATCCAATCCTTACAGTTTAGATTTGATAATGAAGAGCTACTTGTAGATAAAGCACGGGAACGGATCGTGTTTGGCTGGGGAGGATGGGGAAGAAGTCTGATCTTTAATGACAAGGGTGAGCAAGTTACAGTTCCAGATAGTTTGTGGATTATTGCGTTTGGTGAAACTGGTACCGTTGGACTAGCCAGCCTGACCACATCCTTACTAATGCCGGTGTTGACTATGTTTTGGTTCCGTTGTCCAGCCGAGTTGTGGCCAAAGCGGCAAGCGTCACCAGTGGCGGTGCTGACCGTGGCCGTAGCGTTATACATGGTGGAATTTATGCTCAATGCCCATGGTAATCCAGTCTTTGTATTGGCTTGTGGAGGACTATCAGGATTGGTGATCCAAGAACCTACAACCAATAAGGTTAAAAAAGTCCCGGCATTGGCAGCCCAGCGTTATCGTAATCAAAATCGTAATCAAAATCGTAATCAACGAAGACAAGTTCAACGGAATTAGGGATGATATAGCAGGGAGTAGGGAGTAGGGAGTAGGGAGTAGGGAGTAGGGTAAAAAATCTGTGTAAATTATTACGATCAACAACAGGATTTTGTTACTAAAAAAATATAAATTAACTAACAAATAATAATTATTTAGCTAAGGAAAAAAAACGCCAAATTTAGTTATGTCTAATGAACTAAAAAACAATCCCGTAAATTCTTTACTTATAGTAATTGTTAACTACAAAACCCCTAGTTTAACTATTGATTGCTTACGCTCTCTAGCGGATGAAATCCCAGGTTTATCGAATACTCAGGTGGTAGTGGCAGATAATGCGTCTGGGGATGGATCGGCTGTTGCCATTAAAAATGCGATCGCAAACGAAAACTGGGGTAGTTGGGCATCGGTGATGGCACTAGAGCACAATGGTGGATTTGCCTTTGGCAATAACGCTGTGATCCGCCCAGCCCTGAAGTCTAATCAGCCACCGGATTATGTGTTGTTGCTCAATCCAGACACCATTGTTCGTCCTAGGGCGATCAAAACCCTGGTGGAGTTTATGAGTGACCATCCCCAGGTGGGTATTGCTGGCTCTCGCCTGGAAGAGCCTGACAGTACCCCTCAGTGTTCAGCATTTCGGTTTCATACCGTCCTCAGTGAGCTAGATTCTGGTTTGCGTCTCGGTATCGTATCGACATTATTATCGGAGTGGGTAGTTTGGCCACCGATTCCTGACCAACCCTGTCCAACGGATTGGGTAGCTGGGGCAAGTATGATTATTCGCCGGGAAGTGTTTGAGCAGGTTGGCCTGATCGATGAAGCGTATTTCATGTATTACGAAGAAATGGACTTTTGCCTGCAAGCCCAGAGAGCTGGCTGGGAATGCTGGTATGTCCCTGAAAGTCGCGTAGTCCACTTAGTTGGACAAAGTTCAGGTGTTACCGACACCAAGCGTCCACCCAAACGCCGACCCCAGTATGTGTTTGATTCTCGACGACGGTATTTTCTTAAAAACTATGGTTGGTTTTACGCTGCTCTAGCGGATCACACCTGGGCTTCTAGTTATTTATTGTGGCAATTGCGCCGAATGGTTCAAGGTAAGCCCGATAATGACCCACCCCAGTTACTTACTGATTTTCTGCGCAATAGTGTGTTTTGTAAAGGAGGTGCTTTTAGTAGTCCGAAGATTTCGTGATTAGGTTTCAGCTATCAGCTATCAGCTTTCAGTTATCAGCTTTCAGCTATTAGCTATCAGCTATCAGTTATCAGCTATCAGCTTTCAGCTATTAGCTTTCAGCTATTAGCTATCAGCTATCAGTTATCAGCTTTTAGCTTTTGAATAAAACAGGTAAGCATTGGTTTAATCTGAGTTACGTCAGCTGACCGCTGACCGCTGACCGCTTACAATTCCCGATTCCCGATTCCCGATTCCCGATTCTAAATTCTAAATTCTAAATTCTTCATTCTAAATTCTACATTCTAAAAACAGATTATGGTGATGCCAACAGATTTAACGGCAAATTCTACCCAGCCAAAAACCGATAATTTGGGACTTTGGCAACAAATTAAAGAAGATTGGAAAGCCCATGGTTGTGATTGGACTAAGCCGGGATTTCGGGCTGTAGCGGTGCAGCGGTTTGGAGTTTGGAGAATGAACATAGAGCCGAAGTTACTACGGGCTCCGTTTAGTATTCTCTACCGAGCATTATATCGTAAAGTTCGTAATACCTATGGGATTGAATTACCTTACACCGTAAAGCTTGGTCGCCGAGTAATTATTGAGCATCAAAGTGGGATTGTGATTCATGGGGATTGCACCATTGGTGATGATACTATCCTCCGTCAAGGAGTAACTTTGGGGAATCGTTACTTAGATCGTCCTTTGGATGCCCCCATTTTAGGAAAAAGTGTCAATGTTGGGGCTGGTGCCAAGATTTTTGGCAAGGTTACTATCGGTAATGGGGCAAATATTGGTGCTAATGCTGTAGTTTTATCTGATGTACCTGCTGGCGCAACGGTAGTGGGAATTCCTGCTAAAGTTATTAAGGTGCGTTCTTTTGAAGAGAATGGCTCTAGTTGAAATGTAAACAAGGGAATCGGGAATCGGGAATCGGGAATCGGGAATCGGGAATCGGGAATCGGGAATCGGGAATCGGGAATCGGGAATCGGGAATCGGGAATCGGGAATCGGGAATCGGGAATCGGGAATCGGCTTGTCTATTGCTAGCATGCCTATTGCTAGCATGCCTATTGCCTCTTGCCTCTTGCCTCTTGCCTGTTACCGACTGCCGACTCCCTTTATTATATACTAATAGAGTCACTGTCTTGAAATTGTCATGATTGCTGATCCAAGCCCCAATTACATTTCAAACGAAGAGTATCTATCCTACGAAGAAGATAGTGCCATCAAACACGAGTATATTGATGGAGAAGTCTATGCCATGGCTGGCGCGAGTGATGCCCATGTTACTATTGCCGGTAACTTATTTGCTCTGTTAAGAAATCATGTCAGGGGCACTGGCTGTCGGGTTTATATGGCAGATATGAAAGCTTATGTCGAAGCATCCAATAGTTATTATTATCCTGATGTTTTCGTGACTTGCGATGCCAGAGACCGAGAATTGAGCAATTATAAAAAATATCCCTGTTTAATTGTAGAAGTTTTATCTCCAAAAACTGAAGCCTTTGACCGGGGTGATAAATTTTATGATTATCGAAAACTAGACACCTTGGTGGAATATGTTTTAATTAGCCAAAACCGTCAACGCTTAGATTGCTTTCGCCGGAATTCCGAGGGAATTTGGACATTGCAATTTTATGATCCGGGCAGTGAGATTCATCTAGAAACTGTGGATTTTAGGACTAGTATTGAAGCTTTGTATGAAGATGTATAGCGCAAGGCAATAGGCATGCTAGCAATAGGCAATAGGCATGCTAGCAATAGGCAATAGCGATGCAGCGCTGCTCCCTGCTCCCTGCTCCCTAAAACCCAGATATTTGTACCTCACAAGTCGTAAAATTGCTATAATAGGTTAATGCTTACTTTTAGGCTAATTTAATGCTACCTCTAGTATCTTTGGAGTTGGTAACTCTTTATTAACTTGGCTATAGGCGTACACCAAATCCTCTAAAACTTCCTTAGCATTCTCAAGAGCTTCCTCATAGGTGTCACCGTGGGTACGAGCATAGTTACCCCATTCGGGTAAACTAGCCACATAAGAGTTATCTTCCTCTGACCATTGAATTAAAATGCTATATTTCATGATTCATCCTCCTGTTCTAATTGTGCCAGTTCTTTGAGTACTTCTATTACTTCTTTTTCTTGATAAGGCTTGGAATCGTTACTATCTTTACCAGACAGAACTACAGGATTTGTGATTAGTGGATGAACCCAATAAGAATGACTACCTTTTCCCCGCTTAGGCAAGAGTTGAAATCCTGCTTTCTGCAACATTTGTTTTAATTGTCTTATTTTTTTCGGCATGCCAATAACTATAACATACTTCCTAAGACTTATGCGTGACCTAGAACAACTGACCAAAGATATTCAAGAACTACCAGAAGACGCTCAAAACATTATTGCCGATATCATTGAGGTGTTCAAAAAACAGTATGTAACGAAAAAACCGGCATCTCTTAATCCTCTGGAATTAGACAATCAACCTTTTATTGGTATGTGGAGTGATCGACAAGATACTCAAAATAGTAGCGAATGGGTGAGAAGAATTAGACAAAAGCATTGGCAGGGGTAAAATGGCAGTAATTCTAATTGACACTGATATTTTGATTGATCTTGCCAATAACGACTCACTTGCTAAAGAACGCCTGGTAAGAGAATCTAAAACATCTCTATTTCAAATCAGTATTATTACTAAACTAGAATTAATTGTTGGTTGTCGAAATAAACAAGAATTAGACTCTTTGGATAAATTCCTCAGACAGTTTTCTATCATTCAACTCAATGCTCAGATATCCCTCAAAGCAGAACAGTTGATGGGCCGCTACTATCTCAGTCATGGACTCCTAATCCCAGACGCTCTAATTGCTGCTACCGCTATTGAAAATCAAATTCTTCTACTCAGTAAAAATCAACGAGATTATCGCTTTATCTCAGAACTCAATCTATTGAAATATCCATAACGTTGATGGAAAACTCTCCCCGATTCCCGATTCCCGATTCCCGATTCCCGATTCCCTTTTCCCTATTTCCACCATCGACTAACATCATCAACCGCTGCCACCGTTTCTCTTAGGGCTTCAATACCCCCAAACTTGATGATTAAAGGCGCTAATTCAGGAAGAGCTTCAAGAAAATGGGGACGGGTTAGACTAGCTAAACCATCAAGAATTTGTTGCCAAAGAGGAAAATCAACTGATGAAGGAGTTAAGGTCTTAATTAAGTTCTGTAAGGCATCGGGTCGGGAGTATTCATGGTCAAGCCCTCTGGCGCAATCTAAGGCTTCCGGTAACATATCACGGAAGTGGGGGGCTAAGGCCACTAAGGCTTTGGCTCGGTCGTATTCATGGTCAATCCCTCTGGCGCAATCTAAGGCTTGGGGTAACAACTCTTCCGGTAAGTGAGGGGCTAAGGCCACTAAGGCTAATACTCGGTGGTATTCATGGTCAATGCCTCTGGCGTAATCTAAGGCTTGGTGTAACAACTCTTCCGGTAAGTGGGGGGCTAAGGCTTCTAAGACTTTGACTCGGTAGTATTGATCCGAAATCCCTCTGGCGAAATCTAAGGCTTGGGGTAACAACTCTTCCGGGAAGTGGGGGGCTAAGGCTCCTAAGGCTTCGGCTCGGCGGAATTCATGGTCAATCCCTCTGGCGCAATCTAAGGCTTGGGGTAACAACACTTCCGGTAAGTGGGGGGCTAAGGCTCCTAAGGCTTTTGCTCGGTGGTATTCATGGGAAAGCCCTGTGGCGGAATCTAAGGCTTGATGTAATACTTCCGGTAAGTGGGGGGCTAAGGCCACTAAGGCTTTTGCTCGGCGGAATTCATGGGAAATCCCTCTAACGCAATCTAAGGCTTGGGGTAACAACTCTTCCGGTAAATGGGGGGCTAAGACCACTAAGGCATCGGCTCGGTGTTCTTCATGCCAAATCCCTCTGGCGCAATCTAAGGCTTGGGGTAACAACTCTTCCGGTAAGTGGGGGGCTAAGGCCACTAAGGCATCGGCTCGGTGTTCTTCATCCCAAATCCCTCTGGCGCAATCTAAGGCTTGAGGTAACACATCGGGAAAGTGGGGGGCTAAGGCCACTAAAGCTCTGGCTCGGTCTGATTCATCCCAAATCCCTCTGGCGCAATCTAAGGCTTGATGTAATACTTCCGGTAAGTGGGGGGCTAAGGCCACTAAGGCTAATGCTCGGTAGTATTGATTGCAAATCCCTCTGGCGCAATCTAAGGCTTGATGTAATACTTCCGGTAAGTGGGGGGCTAAGGCCACTAAGGCTTCGGCTCGGTGTTCTTCATCGGAAATCCCTCTGGCGCAATCTAAGGCTTGGGGTAACAACACATCGGGTAAGTGGGGGGCTAAGGCGACTAAGGCATCGGCTCGTTCGTATTCATGGTCAATCCCTGTGGCGCAATCTAAGGCTTGAGGTAACAACACATCGGGTAAGTGGGGGGCTAAGGCGATTAAAGCATAGGCTCGGTCTTTTTTATCGGAAATCCCTCTGGCGCAATCTAAGGCTTGAGGTAACAACACATCGGGAAAGTGGGAGGCTAAGGCGATTAAAGCATAGGCTCGGTCTTTTTTATCGGAAATCCCTCTGGCGCAATCTAAGGCTTGGGGTAACAACACATCGGGTAAGTGGGGGGCTAAGGCGACTAAGGCATAGACTCGTTCGTATTCATTGGAAAGCCCTCTGGCGCAATCTAAGGCTTGGGGTAAAACATCGCTTAAGTGGGGAGCTACGGCGATTAAGGCTTTTGCTCGTTCGTATTCATTGGAAATCCCTCTGGCGCAATCTAAGGCTTGAGGTAACACTTCCGGTAAGTGAGGGGCTAAGGCGACTAAGGCTAATGCTCGGTATATTTCATAGGAAATCCCTCTGGCGCAATCTAAGGCTTCCGGTAATAAAGAAGCGGGAAGATACTCACTAATTGCCTTCAAACTCTCTGCTTGACTCCTCGAATCTTTATTCTGTCGCACATAAGCTAGTGCCTGAGCTGGAGTCCAGATTTTATTCTCCAGTAATGCTGCCATTAACTCTGGAAAAATATTTCTAGCCAAGCTATTGAGGGATGTGGTAATCAGAGCATAACGACACTGTAAACTAATCGATTCTGTAGGATTTTCTGTAAACTTAGCTGCTGCTATTGCCCAAGCTTTTGATACATCCTTAACAAAATTAGCAGTGTTTCCCTGTCTATCACACTGCCAATACCAACCGTTATCTCCTGCTGGAGTTTCTTCTTTCAGGAGTTGATGAATTTCATCTATCTTTTGGGCTTTCTCTAGGTGCCAGGTTAAGTGGCTATAGATATAACCATCATCGGATAAGGTATGCCAGAGGTTGTTATCGGTTAAATTTCGATACTTCTCCAATAATGTGCCATGAGCAGCAGGCAGAGTTATGCCTAATCCTGGTAGATTTCCTTTGCGTTTCGGTTTTGGAGGAGCAATCAATAAATTACGTGCAAGGTCATGAAATAAGTCATGTAAACGGTAGGTTGGTGTTCCATCTACCCCAGGGATACCAGACAATAACAGCGCTTTATCTTGGAAGTAGTGCAACTCATCTGCTGCATCCCGCTCATCATCCATATCCCAGAGAGTTGCAATCATTGCCTGAGTAATGTTTACATCATCCGGTAATATTCCCAGCCAAATAAAGTCTTCTCGTTGTTGTGCTGGTAATCTTTTTATGCTCAAGTTTAATGATGCAGTTAAGCTGAGCTGTTTTAAACTTGCCTCATCCTTAGCATCTCTAGCCCCTGGTTGATCCAATCCTTTTAACCGAGCTACCTCTTGCTGCATATCTTGTAATAAAACGTTCCAAGAAGTACCACCAGCCACCTGTGCAGCAATTAGTTCTAGGGCCAAAGGCAGGTAACCGACCTCTTTGGCTAAAGCTTCAGCTTCCTGAGTTTCTGTATCAGTGAGGTTATGTCCTAGTTTTTCGGTTAGCAGTTTCATAGCTTGCCATGGCTGCATCACATCCAGAGGATATTCTATGGCTTTGAGAATTTTAGCGATCGCAGCCTCACGAGTTGTTACCAAAATTTGACAACTCGGTCCACCAAAATTAAAGAATTGTGCATCCTCTGTATTCCAAACATCATCAACCACTAGCAACGCTTTTTTATCGGATAATAACGTTCTTAATTGTAAGGAAGCGCTATGAATATTAATCGGTTTAAAATCATAATCACCTAATTGCTGTATCCACGTACTTAGAAAGGATAAAATATCAGGGTTCTGACCTAAGGTTGCCCAAAAAATCCCATCGGTAAAATGGGATTGAACCTCCTCATCACGGGCTAAAGCTGCAGCTAACGTGGATTTACCAATTCCTCCTAAGCCATAGATGGCACTAACTACTAAGGTGCCAGCTCTAGCTGTTTCTTGGGATAACAGAATTTGTTTTAGTTGTTCACTTACTTCCGGGCGTTCGACATAATACAGAGGTAGTGGGGGTACTTGATTTTGTCGAGTTTGGTTAACCTGCCTCCCAGGCGACTCCACTCAAGTATTATGATTAATAATTTGGTTGCCTTTAATAATATTTTGGCTTCCTCCAATATTAGTATTATCTTTATGAATACTCTCTCCTTGGACGAAGTTACCCTGGTTATCTACTTTCTCAATGTTGTAATTGTCACGCTTAGCTTTGTGGGATTCCAAGGCTTTGTTAATGTCTTGAATAATTTCCTCTAAATTAGGCAAAGCTTCAGCATCAACCGTAGTCACCAAAAGCTCCATGGCTTGGGCAACTTCGGGATTTTGCTTCGCTGCTGTTTCTAGCTCCAATACCACTTCGGCATAATCAAGAGGTTGCTCTGGAGCTTGCTCGATCGCCATTACTGTATTTGGAGACTGGTTTCTCAGGGATTCCAGAAACTGGTTAGTCTGGTTCCAGACAACTTGCCCGACATTTTCCCCAGTTTTTTCTAGGGCTTTAGTTCCTAGCACAGTAGCAATAGCGACAACGGCAGCAGCTAATGGTTCCATTTTTGAAGGAGATTATTCAGAGTCTTGGTTTATTATAGTATTTTTAAATTGGGTGAGTTAGTTAGTAGTTAGTAGGGTGGGCAGTGCCTACTAATGCTATCGCCAGATGCTCTTATCTATCTTTGGCACTGCCCACCCTACATCAATATTCTATTGTGATTAATTCTTTGGTGGGCAGTGCCTAGTCATCCTATCTCTAGCTGCTCTTATCTATCTTTGGCACTGCCCACCCTACATCAATATTCTATTGTGATTAATTCTTTGGTGGGCAGTGCCTACTAATGCGATCGCCAGCTGCTGTTATCTATCTTTGGCACTGCCCACCCTACATCACTATTCTCTATTGTGATTAATTCCCGTGGTGGGCAGTGCCTACTAATGCGATCGCCAGCTGCTGTTATCTATCTTTGGCACTGCCCACCCTACATCAATATTCTATTGTGATTAATTCTTTGGTGGGCAGTGCCTAGTCATCCTATCTCTAGCTGCTCTTATCTATCTTTTGCACTGCCCACCCTACATCAATATTCTCTATTGTGATTAATTCGCGCGGTGGGCAGTGCCTACTAATGCTATCGCCAGCTGCTGTTATCTATCTTTGGCACTGCCCACCCTACATTAATATTCTTGATGCTCTATCAGTTAAACAGATTTTTTGATATTTCCTATTCCCTGTTCCCTGCTCGAGCAAAATATAATCCCATAAAAAAAACCTGTACAAATTAAACATAATTTAGTACATCAATGGCTATCAATACTATTTGTAAATAAATGTAAAAAACTTTAATTAAGCCTTGCATTTTTTCGATGAGTTATGTATAGTATAGAAGGTGACGACTGAAACTAATAGCCGCGCTGGCAATACCTGTTAACCACGACCAGCGCGGCTTTCCTCCCTCCTAAATAGGAGTTACTTCCATCATGCAAAAAAAAATCACGATCATCAATCCTGGTTGGGTGCATCTCATTTTTGCGGTTTGACCCGGTAGGTGCCATGGGCATCTTGGTGCCATGGGCATCTTGGTGGAACAGGCATCTTACTGGCATGGGTATCTTGCTGGCATGGGCATCTTGGTGGAACGGGCATCTTGGTGCCATGGGCATCTTGGTGGAACGGGCATCTTGCCCGTTTCCTGCCGCAACTGTAAGCATTCAGCTAATCCGCTACTTGAGGTGCTACTTGAGGTGCCAAAGGCCAACGGCTGACAGCTGACGGCTGACAGCTGACTGCTGAATAATTACATTTTATGAGAGTAAAAAAACAGGAATATATTTCGACGAATAAAAAAAGAAAAAGGGTAATGCTAGCATACAATAGTGAAAATATCGTCTACTCTAAGAGTAAGATAGTGCTTAACTGTTCCTGGAAAAACACTGTCAAGTGCCCGGGGAGTTAATAGTTATAGTTACTCATAGAATCAAGGGAACTAGTGTAAGGATAAGCCAAGTCAATGGTCACTCATGACTTAGGCTGATTTAAGATTAGGGTGTTATCTACGCCAACATTTTATCTACGCCAAAAGAGTTTTCACTAGTAGCCCAAGGCCAAAAAAAATTAATTAATTCAGTTGTCTACTAGGTTATTTGTACTAATTCATAATGATCACAGATAACCGAGATTGTAGGTATCCATCGACAGGATTTGGAATCAATTATTTGACCATGATTCCCATACCACTGTCGATTACCACGTAAGCTGACAGCTGAATGCTTACAAGTATTGATTTTTATTCTAAGCACTAAACCTTTGATTACTAATGTCTAAACAAAAGCGCAAAAGGTTAAGGTGCATCAGCGCTTGGAGGCTGCAAAGCTGGAAAGTTTGCTTGCCCTTAATCGCAATAATTATTCTGTTGTGTGCCGAGGTAGCAGTAGCCCAGAATCCACCTTTTAAGACTACCCTTGAATCGCTCCAAATCACCGTGAATACTATCTGGGTGATATTCACTGGTTGTTTAGTATTCTTCATGAACGCGGGCTTTGGGATATTGGAGGTTGGTCTTTGCCGCCAAAAGAATGCCGCCAACATTTTGACTAAAAACCTGATTGTGTTTGCCCTGTCTACAGCCGCTTACTGGGCAGTTGGCTTTGCTTTCATGTTTGGTGATGGCAACCCTGTTTTAGGTTTCAATGGCTTTTTCCTTTCGGGATCAGATAATAGTCCAGCCATAGGAGAAGCCTACAACGGTGTCTTCTATTCACTAAAAGATATTGGTATACCCCTCAACGCCAAATTCTTTTTTCAACTGGTTTTTGCTGGAACTGCTGCCACTATTGTCTCTGGAGCAGTGGCCGAGCGCATCAAATTTTCTGCCTTTTGTCTGTTCAGCCTTCTACTTGTGGGCATCATTTACCCAATCACGGGTCACTGGATTTGGGGAGGAGGCTGGCTAGGAGGAGGCTGGCTACAAGGGCTGAAATTTTGGGACTTTGCTGGTTCAACGGTAGTTCACTCCGTAGGCGGTTGCTGTGCCTTAGTAGGTGCTTACCTTCTCGGACCACGCAAGGGCAAATATATAGATGGCGTTTCCTATGGGCTGCCCGGACACAATCTCAGCCTGGCGATTCTAGGTTGCTTGATTTTATGGCTGGGCTGGTTTGGTTTTAACCCCGGCTCAACGATTTTTAATCCCGGAACGACGAATTTAGATCCCAACGCAATTAGCCATATTGTCCTCACCACTAATACAGCAGCTTGTGCAGGGGGTATTGCCGCAGCTCTAACTACCTGGCTTGACCCAAGGGATCCTGACAGTAAGCCTGACCCCACTATGATTATTAACGGAGTACTGTCGGGTTTGGTAGCCATTACCGCATCCTGTCGATTCGTTACCATTGGTAGCGCTATCACCATAGGTCTGCTGGCAGGAATAATAGTGGTCTTTTCAGTAGACTTCTGGGACAGGATGAAAATTGATGATCCAGTAGGTGCTATTTCTGTCCATCTTGTCGGTGGAGTCTGGGGAACACTGGCTTTAGGTCTTTTCAGTGAAGGACCTGGTGATTTGTATAGTATTGGTAACGGTCCAGTAGCCGGACTATTCTGTGGTGGCGGGATAGATAGTATCCGGCAGCTTTTTATTCAACTACTCGGCATTGTTGCTGTAGATGTGTCAACGGTTTTCCTGAGCTGGCTAGCTTGGTTATTAGTTAAACGTATACTTTCCTCAAGTCTAAGGGTTACAGAAAAAGCAGAAATTGAAGGTCTAGATTTCCACGAACACCGTATGAATGCCTACAGTGGCTTTTTGTTTAAGGGAGATCTCAAGCAATCACCGCTGAGGGATCAGCAAAGACAAAATTAACACACTGTTCTGTAGATACAAGCAAACCCATTAAATTCTAGGATTCAGCCGGTTATGAAGGTAATCAATAACAGTATTTTCCAGCAAATAAGTTTAATTTGATACAGACAAACTAAGCCAAAGGATTATGATCATAAATGAAATTAGTTTAGGAATAGTGTGATCATAGTTTTATTGGATACCGATCAAGACTATCAATATAGCAATCCGTGTAGCAATTGATATAATTTTGATGCCATATTCCCTACTCCCTGTTCCCTGTTCCCTGTTCCCTGTTCCCTGTTCCCTTTGCTAGAGTAGTTTAATCAAAATTAATCCCATGAACATAATCAATATGTCAAAAAACACACAAGATTACGATAGCATTGTTAGGGATTTAGTAGCTGATAATGATGACATTTTAGGTGCAGTTATCCTCTATAAACAGTTGCCAATTACTCAGTTAATAGGTAAATTAAATAAAACTGAAATTCTAAAAATAGCCGATAAAATAATCGAGTTTCACCAATCGATTAACCGCTTACCTAGTCTGGTAAACAACGAAAAAATATTCATGGAATCTAGAGATACTTTGCTGATTGTTGTTTTTTACCCTAATCAGTGTTTGTTGCTAGTTAAAGCTAAGCAAACTGATATCGTTGGCAGGATTCTACATGCTATTGAAGAAACATCACAAAAGATTCAGTCTTTACTTGACCCTAGAGGAGCTTATCGAAATAGTTATCAGTTATTGTCTCAGGCAAAGGATAATGAAATAAAATACAGGAAGAAACCCCTAAGTCCTGAATTTTAGGACGTTCCCAAATGTCAATACAACTGGGGCACAAAGAATTGCTCATACAGAGGTGGGCGCACATAGTTATTGGGAGCCTTCTTGCGTGGGGGTAATTCTAGAGGTTCCGGTGTCATATCAATGTAGGGAATCTTGCTGAGAATATGACTGATGCAATTAAGACGAGCCCGCTTTTTGTCATCAGCTTCCACCGTGAACCAGGGGGCTTCGGGAATATTGGTGTGAGCCAACATGTTGTCTTTTGCTTGGGAATATTCCACCCAGCGATCGCGAGATTCTAGATCCATCGGGCTGAGCTTCCAGCGACGAGCGGGATCGGTGGTGCGAGATTGGAAGCGTCGCTCTTGTTCTTCATCGCTAACTGAAAACCAATACTTCAGCAAAATTATGCCGGATCTGACCAACATCCGCTCAAATTCTGGGCAGGTTTGCATGAATTCCTGATACTGTGCATCGGTACAAAAACCCATCACATGCTCCACCCCAGCGCGATTGTACCAACTGCGGTCAAAACAGACAATTTCACCGGCTGCGGGCAGATGAGCGACATAGCGCTGGAAATACCATTGGGTCTTTTCCCGATCACTCGGTGTACCCAATGCCACAATTCGGCAGCCACGTGGATTTAGGGGTTCGGTAATCCGTTTAATAGTGCCCCCCTTACCAGCTGCATCACGTCCTTCAAACACAATCACAATGCGGGTACCAGTATGCTTAGTCCAGTATTGCATTTTCACCAGTTCCAATTGTAGACGGGCAAGCTCCTTTTCATAAATTTTCCTGGGAAGTTTAGAGCTGCCTTCTGCCTCAGAAATGTGGTAGAACACTTTTCGTTCTGAATTTGGGAGATTGGCCTTCTTTTGTTTCTTAAGTTTTTTCTTATTTAATTTTTTCTTATTTAATTTTTTCTTATCTTTCTTTTTACTATCTGCTGCTAGTAGATGCTTCTTTTTGCTCGCCCGTTGGGACTGATCCCCATTCATAGATTTATTTTTCATTGCTATACAACCCTGTATTTGTATTGAGCTTGATGTAGGGTGGGCAGTGGATCAGGCAGATTAACCAAGCTGGTCATCAGGTGGCTAGGCACTGCCCACCCTAGGATTAATATGCTGGATAAACTTAGTGCGATCGCAACTCTAGTTGATGTAGATGTAGGGTGGGCAGTGGATTAGGCAGATTCACTAAGCTGGCCATCAGGTGGCTAGGCACTGCCCACCCTAGGATTAATATGCTGGATAAACTTAGTGCGATCGCAACTCTAGTTGATGTAGATGTAAGGTGGGCAGTGGATTAGGCAGATTCACCAAGTTGCCCATCAGGTGGCTAGGCACTGCCCACCTTACTGAGATGTAGTTGGTAAGATGTAGGGTGGGCAGTGGATCAGGCAGATTCACGAAGCTGCCCATAGGGTTGGTAGGCACTGCCCACCCTACGATTAATCACTTTTTTACAAATATAAGATACACCCAATTAGTGCGATCGCAACTCTAGATCGCCTTGGCAAAGTTCGCTGGATCTTGGTCACGTCGGTGACGGATGGGAATAGCAGAACCTTGACCATTTCCTACTAAAGAGGCAGTTTTTTCCAGAGACTCTCTGAGCCTCTTAGCAGCATAGATAGACATATCCCGAGGAACACTAATTCTATCGCGCAAATATCGCAGAGCAGGATCTGAACCCAAGGGTGGCATACAGGTTTCCCCGGTAATCATGTGTGTCAAGGCACAACGCAGGGCTGGATCAAACAAGGTCTCGTCGGCGGGGTTAACTCGAATGATATTGGTGCGGTGTTTAAGCACTCGTTGGAGAGCTTCAGTACGGGAAGTTTCCGGTTCTGGGTAAGTTACATCCGGTAGCCCTTCCCAAGGACCATTGTCCACCCGTGCCTGATTGATTAACGTCTGGGGTTTATCGTTTGGCCAGCAGCCCCCCATCTGGGGAGGCAAATCATGGACATGGGTGTGGAAGTCGCTCTGGGTGCCACGATAGGTAGGTCGGGTTTCCATGGCCTCAAACCAAGCTGCCAATCGAGGATTTTCTTCCCTCAAAGAATAGCCTTTGTAGTAATAAAGACTGGCATTCATGCGTTCGACATAAGGCATGAAAATCACATCAACAGTACCGAACTGATCCAAACAGTAAGGACCCGGAGTGGAGCTTAGGGCATTTTCCACCATCTCCACCACTTTAACAAATTGGTCTTGGTGATTTTGTTCTTCTTTAGATGAACGTGTAGGATAGCACAACCAAGTACACCAAGCTCTAAACAGAAGTCTCTCCAACTGCCGTAGGTTGATGACAGCGGGGTCTTTCATGCTTTGTTCTAAGGGTTTAAAAACCCGTTCTAATCCGATTAAAATGTCATCACTTTCGGTAATCAAGTTACCATCTAGCTCTAGAGCTGGTAGCATCCCCGATGGCACTTTCTGCTTGTACCAACTTTCTTTCTTACCATAACAAAACATGGTAACTTTTTTGATACGATAAGGAATCTGTTTTTCTTCCAACCATAGCCAAGTTTTCTGGCAGTAAGGGCACCAAGCGTGGTTATCGCGGTATAGGGTAACCCGAATATCAGATTCAGTAAAACCAAATAGGCGCAAACAGGATTGAGCGTTAGTAGCTCCATTAACAGTATCTATTTGAAAATCCGTCAGAGCTTCTAGTTCTTGCCAGGTTAGGGGGGCGATACTCATGGGGGTGGGTTTAATTAGAGTTTGTTACAAAAGATACTATCGCATATTTTGCTTAAGCTATCAGCTATTAGCTATCAGCTATCAGATATCAGCTATCAGCTATTAGCTATCAGCTATTAGCTATCAGCTATTAGCTATCAGCTATTGAATAAAATAAGCTGACGGCTGACGGCTGACGGCTGACGGCTAACGGCTGACGCCTGATAGCTGACAGCTGAATGCTTAGAATCAAGACAGTGATAAACCTGAGCTTGGTAACCATCCACGGATATTAAATTATTAACAGAATTCTCAGCAGAACAATTAGGTAACTCTTCAACTGTTGCGTTAAAATTCACCAACCATACATCTAGGGTACTTGACAAATTAGCAACAGTCTTTTTAAGAGTGATAGCAGCCGGACAATTGGTCTGCTGGCACTGAATTTGGTCTTGATGTGCCAATAGAAATTTGGGATTTACTGAAGATAGTTTTTGATCAGCCTTCTGTTGGAATTCCCAAGCCAGTCCCATCATTTCACCAGTCTGTACCAAGGTGTTGTGAGTAGTAGCAATTAGTATCGGTACTGATGACTTTTGTTCGATTATCGGTACCAATAAATCTGGACGATAGTATTTTTGATAGCCTAGATTGCTGACTACGGTAATACTACTCAAAAACCCCATTAACAAAACTAGCGCTATAGTTTTCGGTTTCCCATGGCTACTATTGTCAGTGGGATTTGGTGTTGAAGGGTGACGCTTACTCACGGCTAGGGCGGTTGCTACTAATACAATCACAGCAGGGAAGTAAACGAAACTATACCGAGCACCACGGGTGAGGTCGGTACCAAGGCAGTAAGTAATACCAAAAAATAATGCGATCGCACTAATCAAGAAACTCCCTAAAACCGTTGTGACCAAAGCAGTCTGAGGGTGATTTAGTTGTATTTTTAGATAGCGATAGAGAATCGGAAGCAACCAGATTAGAAACAGCAACATCACCAAACCCGAAGCAATGACCACTATCAGGGAAGATGACTCTACGGGCAATAGCGATAACATGGTGATCCAAGCAGCGATAGCTTGAAAAATTGGCTTGCACCAAGCCCAACTCCCTTCACTGCTACTGATAATCCATTCAGTCATCTGAGCATCGTAACTCGATAGCCACACTGGTAACCAAACTAATCCTCCCATGGCACTACCTGCCGCAACTGCACCAATGCGCCGGATGGGAGAGGGTCGAGAAGGAGAAATTTTGGCTAATCCCCAAAGTCCTAATAAAACCATGGCCTCAGCACAGAGGGTCAGGATAAAAAAATAGTGGGTTGCTATACCTAAACAATTAACCACTACCCAAGACAGGGATATCCAAATCGGTAGAACAGTATGGCGTTGAAGATGTTGTACAGCAATAACTAAGCAGCACAGGGATGCCATTACCCACAAAATAGCTAAGGTGTAATGACGGGCTTCCTGGGCTAGAAAGACACCGTAGGGAGACACAGCCATAATTGCTGCTGCTAGTTGAGCGACTAACCGGGAACGAAACCCTACCCAGCTCAGTCCATAGATTACGGGAATTGATACTATACCGAACAGGGCGGGAAGCGATCGCATTCCCCAAATTACTAAGTCGCTATCCTGTAAGGATGTTCCATCAAACGCCTGTACACCGAAGGAGAATAGCCTCATCCACCAGTTCGCGAGGACAAAGTATAGAGGAGGGTGGTGATCCTCAGTGAATAAATGATGAATAACTGCTGATGCTCCCGATTCTGGATTAAATGCCAGTGGTTGTAACAGGGTAGAGAGGGAAATGGCTTGGTCTAGGGGTAAGGTTTGATAACTATTGCCCAAGCTGAACACGATTGTGGCAAATTCATCAGTCCAGGGAGACTTCAGGGTTAGGTTAGTGAAGCGTAAAACACTGCCAATAGCAATCCAAAACAATAGCAACAGGGGGTGGAACCAGAGACTTCTCAGGAAAATTTTCAACAATAGTAACCTCAATCAGCAAAGGAGCACACTTGCCAATGGAATGGAAATAGATGACAGACAAAATATATGGAAACAGGGGGTTTTAGCCCCTAAGTTATTTTCACCTTCCGGCTACACCATGGAGGTGTTCAACTGCGATCACTGCGATCATTGTAGATTTACTGAATGTAGGTTTACTGAATATGCCTGTGATTACCACTAGTATTGATACTATTCTCAACCGTGCCTTAGGGGGTGTTGATATATCACCCGATCAAGGGGTTGTGCTTTTGAAGCAAACTGAACCTCAGGCCGTAGCGTCAATTCAAGAAACTGCGGATCGGTTGCGCTATAAACAAGTTGGGGATACGGTTACCTATGTTATCAACCGTAATATCAACTTTACCAATATCTGTACCCAGCACTGTAGTTTCTGTGCTTTTCGGCGGGATGCCTCTGAAGAGGGTGCTTATTGGCTCGATTGGCAGCAAATTCATGAAAAGGCAGCGGATGCGGTGCGGCGGGATGCTACAGAAATTTGCATGCAGGGCGGACTCAACCCCAAGGCAAAGATGAATGGGTCAACCTTGCCCTATTACCTAGGGTTGGTAAAAACCATTAAGCAAGACTTTCCTCAGCTGCATCTCCATGCTTTCTCTCCCCAGGAAGTGCAATTTATTGCTGAGCAAGATGGACTTAGCTATGCCGAGGTAATTGCTCAACTACAAGAGGCTGGTCTTGGTTCAATGCCAGGAACAGCAGCAGAGATTTTAGATGATGATGTCCGACGTATTCTCTGTCCAGAAAAGACCAATACCGCCACTTGGCTAGAGATTGTGTCAACAGCTCATCAATTGGGAATGCCCACAACCAGTACTATGCTCTCGGGTCATATTGAGACACCCCAACAACAAGTGGCACACTTGGAAAAATTGCGATCGCTTCAACAAAAAGCCTGTAACCAGGGATACCCTGGCTTAATCACTGAATTTATCTTACTGCCCTTTGTCGGACAGGAAGCCCCCAAACCATTACGCCATCGGGTTGGACGGGATCAACCGGTATTGAAAGATGCTCTGTTACTCACAGCTGTAGCTCGGATTTTCCTAGGGAACTGGATTAAAAATCACCAACCCAGTTGGGTAAAACTCGGTCTTGCTGGGGCGACAGATGCCCTTAAATGGGGTTGTAATGATATTGGTGGCACATTAATGGAGGAGCATATCACCACCATGGCCGGAGCTATGGGGGGTACCTGTATGGAAGTAGAAACATTACAAGCAGCCATTCAATCCATTGGCCGTCCCTATCAGCAACGAGATACGATTTACAGCTAAGATCAAGTCCAGTTAATCACTTCTAATCTGGTTGATACCATACCTGTTAATTGGTAATTTGTAATTGATAATTAGTAATTAGTAATTGGTAATTAGTAATTGGTAATTTACGAACAACCAATTGTAATCACATTCAACGGTCACACAGAGATATAACCTTTTATCTTTATGTCCCTAGCAATCAAATCCATGACCAAAAAAAAGAAATCTTTTCTACTGCTAATTTTTGCAGCAGCCGTCTTGGTAGTAGGCGGTGGAGTAACCGCTTACTGGTTGCTAGTTCGGCGGCAGATTTTCAAACCAAATATTCAGGTAAGTACCCAGTTAGTTCCCCAAAATGCCTTTTTTACTGCATCAATTTCTACAGACTCCAAACAATGGCAACAGTTGCTAAACTATGGCACAACTGAATCTCGACAAGTTTTGGAAAAACAGCTTGGTCAGTTGCAGGAAAATTTACTAAACGCTAACGGCTACAACTATCAGCAAGATATCAAACCTTGGTTGGGTGAAGAAGTTACCTTAGCATACTTTAGCCCTAGAGACTTATCACCAGCAGTCTTATCAAACGATCAATCAGTTTTTCCCAGTTTGATTGTACTACCCATTGACAAACTAACCCAAGCAATGGAGCTGTTCAAAAAAGCCAAGTCTCAATCAGGGAAACAGTGGGTTGAGAGAACCTACAGAGGTATTCAGGTTTACGAAACAAACAAGAGTAACTCCCAAAAGTACTCACAAAAGTACTCAGTAACAGTGCTGGGGCGTTTTCTAGTAGTGAGTGAAAACCCCAAAATTATTGATCAGGTGATTGACACCTACAAAGGAGCTATTTCCGTAGCTAGTAAAGCTGGGTACCAAGATGCGATCGCTCAGATTAAAGCTGATCAGTCCTTTGGTCAGTTGTATATTAATCTACCAGCTTTTTTAGCCGCAGTAGCCCCTGATTCCCAGGAGCAGGCTCAAAAAACAGCAGCTAAACCCTTAAAGCAAGACATAGTCACAACAGTAACCCTAACACCAGAGGGGATAAGTTTTGAAGGGATTTCCTGGGTCAAACCCAGAAGCACTGTTAAGGCCAGTAACGACACTAGCGGTTCTTTTTTGCCTAGACGGATGCCAGCGAGTACCCTAGCGATTATATCTGGGGGTAACATCAGACAATTTTGGCAATACTATACCGAACAAGGAGCATTAAATTCTCTCATCCCCATTTCCCCAGACAATTTCCAAGGTGGATTGAAAACTACCTTAGGCTTGGATTGGGAAAAGGATTTACTCTCTTGGATGGAAGGGGAGTTTGCCCTAGCCTTAATACCAATGTCTCCCGAAAAACTGGCGCTTCAGGATAACCCTTACTCTGCGCCCTTAGGAGCTGGGCTAGCATTGATGGTAAAAGTAAGCGATCGCTCTAGTGCTCAAGCAACCCTACAGCAATTGGATGACTTAATCACCAATAGTTATCAGTTACCGGTAGTAGAAACTCAGGTGAACGGTCAACCAATGGTGAGCTGGACAGCTACTCTAGGAGGGGTGAATGCTACCCACGGCTGGTTAGAAGGGAATGTAGTCTTCTTCACCCTAGGAGCCCCCATTGCTAGTGAACTGCTCCCTCAACCCCAAAAGACACTAATTCAAGCACCTCTGTTTCAAAACACCGTACCAACCAAACCTAATCCCAACACTGGTCAATTTTTCCTTGATGTTGAGCGTACCCTCAATAGCAGTAATCTCAATCTCGCCCAACTACCAACCCAGCAAGAAATCTTAGCAAAGGCAATTAATACCATCGGCTTAACGGTTGCCAAAATCGACCCCAATCGCACCCGCTTTCAACTTTTTGTTCAGTTGAAAAAACGCTCTCAACCCAGTAAACCTGCTGAAACTAAGAAGGGAGATAATCAGGAAAAACCCTAGAGACATTATTAGGTAAGCATTCAGCCGTCAGTGGTCAGGGGTCAGCGGTCAGCGGTCAGGGGTCAGCCTAATGCATTAGGCTGACGTAACTCAGATTAAACAAATGGTTACCTGTTTTATTCACAAAAGCTGATAGCTGATAGCTGATAGCTGATTGCTGATTGCTGATTGCTGATTGCTGATTGCTGATTGCTGATTGCTGATTGCTGATTGCTGATAGCTGATTGCTGATAGCTGATTGCTGATAGCTGATTGCTGATAGCTTAATAGCACTAGCCATGAGGCTTTCACTAATCCCTAAAGCCTCATGCCTAACACTTAACACCTTGATTTAACTCTCAAAAGTACATTGACCGAGTACTAGTTTATGCCATCGATACAGCACCAGATTTACCAGCAGCTTCCTTAAGGATTTCTGCTTTATCAGTTTCTTCCCAAGGCAGAATCAAATCGGTACGCCCGAAATGACCATAAGCTGCCGTGTCTTGATAGAAACGACCACCCCGTTCTGCGGGTAATCGGCGCAGATTGAAAGTTTGGATGATTCCAGCAGGACGCAGTTCAAAATAGTTGTTGACCAATTCCAGCAAAATCTCCTCGTCCACTTTACCAGTGCCAAAGGTTTCTACAAGGATACTCACGGGTCTAGCCACCCCAATCGCGTAACTGAGCTGGACTTCGCATTTGTCTGCTAAACCTGCTGCCACAATGTTCTTAGCTGCATAGCGACAGGCATAGGCAGCGGAACGGTCTACCTTAGTGGGGTCTTTGCCAGAGAAAGCACCACCACCATGGCGAGAGTAACCGCCATAGGTGTCTACAATAATTTTGCGACCAGTTAAACCTGCATCACCTTGGGGACCACCAATCACAAATTTTCCTGTGGGGTTCACCAGGAAGCGTGTGTTGTTATCCGGCTTAATCTCAATATCTTGGAAACAGGGTTCCACCACTGCTGACCACAAGTCATCTTTAATTTTTGCCTGGACAGCTACCTCATCGGTAATATCACCAATAGTGGCATCGTGTTGGGTGGAAACCAGAATCGTGTCAATCCCAACCGGTTTGCCATCTTCATAAGCCACACTGACCTGGGTTTTGCCATCAGGACGCAGGTAAGGTAAATCACCAGTTTTACGTACAGCTGCCAGACGGCGAGAAACCCGATGAGCCAAACTGATTGGCATAGGCATCAGTTCTGGGGTTTCGTTGCAGGCAAAGCCAAACATCAGACCTTGGTCCCCTGCACCGATGGCATCTAGTTCATCGTCACTCATTTCCTCGCGACTTTCCTGGGCAGCAGTCACCCCTTGGGAAATGTCAGGGGATTGTTCATCAAGAGCAACTAAAACAGAGCAACTGTTGGCAGAGAAACCATTGTCAGCATCAGTGTAACCGATTTCAGCAATTTTCTTCCGCGCCAAATCAATCAAATTGACCTGGGCTTGGGAGGTAATTTCACCAGTAATCAATACCAAACCGGTGTTAACGACCACTTCAGCCGCAACACGGCTTTGGTGATCTTGAGCGAGCATAGCATCTAGGATAGTGTCAGAAATCTGATCACAGACTTTGTCAGGATGACCTTCGGTAACTGATTCAGAGGTAAATAAATAGCGACGAGACAATTATCAATTCTCCTTTAACTATTACTGAACCTGTATAGCATAGATCATTTTGAGTTGCTTGAACTCGCCACTATTAAAATTTTAAACTATTATTGTAGCATTTTTAATAAAATAATGGTAAATAAATGCTGAAAAAAAATCCTGAATTAAATCCTTAATCCTTTGTCAGGAGGATTTGACGAGTAAATAGTCAAAAAGTATAGTTTTTTTGACTATTTACCTATTTTTCAATTGATGAATCATGAAATTCCATAATCCGAGCAACGTTTTATCCTATCGCTCTGGTTCTTATGAAATTTTTAACATTTCACCCTTTGTGGTATTTTTCCGCTTGGCAAGGGTAATGATTCAGCTATCAGCAGTCAGCTATAAGCTAATCACCAGATTTCTGAACAAGCTAGGATGCACCCCATCTGTTACATCCCTTCTTGATGCAGTCGCTCATGGGGGGAACCCCCAAGACCGCGCTGCATCGCTTACCAATGCCTTGCCATTAAGTTTTATTTAGAATCCCCTAAAACCTCCTTTAAAGCACTCAAAACTTGCTCCACATTCTCTCGCTGAGAGTTATAACCCATTAAACCAATGCGCCAGACTTTACCAGCTAATTCACCCAAGCCGCCACCAATTTCCATGTTGTAATCATCCAGCAGTTTGCGGGTAACTGCCTTGCCATCCACCCCGTCTGGTATCCGAACCGTGGTCAGGGTAGGCAAACGAAATTCTTGCTCCACGTGACATTCTAGACCCAAATCAGCCAAACCTTCCCAAAGCAATTCAGCATTAGTTTGATGCCGTTCCCAACAAGCGGTTAGTCCTTCTTCAGCAACCAATCGCAACGCTTCGCGCAAGGCATAATTCATATTAATTGGAGCTGTGTGGTGGTAGGTGCGCTCGTCACCCCAATATTTGCTCAACATCGATACATCCAAATACCAATTAGCGACTTGGGTACGACGCTGGTTGAGTTTTTCGAGGGCACGAGCTCCCATAGTGAAAGGAGAAATGCCTGGTGGACAGCTAAGCCCTTTTTGGGAGCAACTATAGGCCAGATCAATCCCCCATTCATCAATAAACAGTGGCACCCCACCTAAACTGGTGACTGTGTCAACCAGCAGCAAGCAATTGAAATCTCGGCACAACTCAGCCACACCTTCAAGGGGCTGACGGGCACCGGTTGACGTTTCAGCATGAACCAAAGCCAAGACAGCAGGACGATGGGTTTCCAAGCCTTCTCGGAGTTCATCAAGGGTAAAGACTTGCCCCCAAGGCTTGATTAGTTTACGGACATCAGCACCATAACGACCAGCCATATCCACAAGTCGGTGTCCAAAGTAACCGTTTACCCCAACTAAAACCACATCACCTGGTTCTACTGCATTGGCTAGAGTAGCTTCCATTGCCGCACTACCTGTGCCACTCATGGGAATGGTCATCGGGTTATCAGTTTGCCAAGCGTAGCGGAGTAAGGTTTGCACTTCGTTCATCAGTGCGATAAAACGGGGATCCAGGTGACCAACTGGGGGCATTCCCAACGCTTTTAATATGGAAGGATGGGCATTAGATGGCCCAGGTCCGAGTAACAGCGTCGGAGGCATATCTATATCGGTCACGGAGACGCGATTATTATCTTTGATTGATGGGGTTGAGGTCATTTATTATTTATAAGTGTTTGGTAAAGTAAGAGTTAACCAAAATAAATAATAACCCGAAGGTGGCTATCCCCGTATTCTAGGAAGTAAGGCGGAACAGCAAAGAGGCTTCAGCCTCAAGCACAGAGGAGATTAAAGAGGTCAACAAAACCGGGTGTATCTCATATTTGTCAAAAAAAGGGAAGTGTGGGAAGTGTGGGGCGCGGGGAGTGTGGGGCGCGGGGAGTGTGGGAATTCTCGCGCGAATTTTTGCTTAATTTCATCCATTGAGATGCACCCAACAAAACCTAATCTGCTTGGATATCGGCAAAGATGCCAATGGCAATGGTGAGGTAAGCAGTTAAGCTGTTATATATTTTTAATACACAACAGTTTGCCAAAGATGTGATGCTCAAAAAAAAGTAATTTTAATGTATTTTGTTGAGCTATAAAGCAAATGCATCTAAATTATGAAACCTTTATCCACTAAAAAAATCAATAACACTAAATTAATAAAGCAACAAATTAATAAAAATATAAACACGTTGAAACCCTTATACCTGGGTGAGCCCGTTGGCAGGTTAGCCGGTTGGCAGATTGCAGGAAACAACCTTCAACGGATGAACCTTCAACCTTCAACGGATGAACCTTCAACCTTCAACGGATGAACCTTTAACCGCAAAGTAGGCTAGAAAAGAAAAAGATTCGCGATCTGCACGCTTTAAGCGATGGACTGCGTCCCGCTTTCAGCGATGGACTTCATCCCGCTTTCAGCGAACGCTAGTTTGGCAAGCATATAGATTCAGGATAAATACTGTGGTTTTTAAGATTGCTTTATTAGGATTAGGGACGGTTGGTACAGGGACAGCAAAGATTTTACTCGACACAGCTGGACGTAACCCACTACTGCAAGGGATAGAAATTGCCAAGGTAGGAGTGCGATCGCTTGATAAGCCCAGAGAAGTGCAACTACCACTGGAGTTGATGACAACGGACCTAGAAGAAATTGTCACCAACCCAGAGATAGATATTGTAGTAGAGCTACTGGGAGGATTAGAACCAGCGCGATCGCTTATGCTCAAAGCGATTGCCCAAGGTAAACATATTGTCACTGCCAATAAAGCCGTTATTTCCCGCTATGGAGATGAAATTTTTGCGGCGGCGGAAGAGGCAGGAGTCTACGTCATGTTAGAAGCAGCAGTTGGGGGGGGTATCCCAGTAATTCAACCCCTAAAACAGGCATTGGGAGTGAACCGTATTCATAGTATTACTGGCATTGTTAACGGTACTACCAATTACATCCTGACCCGGATGCAACGGGAAGGGGGAGAATTTGCCGATATTCTGGCTGATGCGCAACAGTTGGGATATGCTGAGGCTGACCCCACTGCTGATGTGGATGGATTAGATGCCGCTGACAAGATTGCTATTTTAGCTTCTATTGCTTTTGCAGGACGGATTAATTTATCTGATGTCCACTGTGAAGGAATTCGTCAGGTCAGTGCAGCAGATATTGGTTATGCTGAGAAACTGGGGTTTGTAATTAAACTCTTAGCTGTAGCCAAGCGAGACCCAATGGCAACTGGGGATAACCCAAAGTCTGAAACTATTCAGCTGAGGGTACATCCTACCCTTGTTTCCAAAACTCACCCCCTTGCCAGTATTAATGATGTTTATAACGGGATTGTGGTAGAAGGCGAACCGATTGGACAAGTGATTTTCTCTGGTCCTGGTGCAGGTTCTGGTCCGACAGCCAGTGCGGTAGTGTCGGATATCTTAAACATTGCTGCTGTCCTCAAAACCGATCTCGAAGCCAAGCAACTACATCCTCTACTTAGTTGTGCTCATCAGCACTATTGTACTGTTGCTCCTATTTCAGACCTGGTCACCCGCTTTTATGCGCGCTTCCTCAGTCAAGATCATCCTGGTGTAATTGGGCATTTAGGCACCTGTTTTGGCAAACATCATGTCAGTTTAGAATCTGTGGTGCAAATTGGTTTCCAAGGAAACTTAGCAGAGATTGTGGTCGTCACTCATGATGTGCGTGAAGGGAACTTTCGACAGGCTCTAGATGAAATTCGGTCTCTAGAGGCAGTCGATAGTATTCCTAGCATTTTAAGAGTGCTCTAAAGGTTTAATAGTTGAAGGTTTAATAGTTGAAGGTTCACGCTATTGAAGGTTTAATGTTTTAGAGGGTTGATCAAATTCCTTGGCCAAAAGGCCATGCTACGCGAACGGAGAAAGTTCAAACCATAGCTATTCCCGAAGGTTAGGTTGTTTGCTTGAAGTCTAAAAGTTGAAACCGTTTACCTGTGCCCTAGTCTTGATCTATGACTCAATCCTTAACAATGAATGTAGTGCGCTGGCTCCCAATTATTTCTACAATTTTTTGGCTAGTGACCCCAACTGTTGCTAGTTCAAACTTGGGAACAACTTATTCCTATCCTGATTCTTTATCTGTAGATGATGGTTGGCGATGGACTTCGTCCCGCTTTCAGCGAACGCAAAGCCAGTTAAATTTCAAACATTCCACACTTCAAGCAGCCAACCTAAACCCTTCAACCCTGACAGTACAAACAGTACAACAGGCACAAAACACAGTAAGTCAAAACACAACAATACAGGATATTTGTCCACCGCCAGTGCTCTCCCGCTTAACTCGCCACCAAGTGGCTGCAGGTCAAACTGTCGAGAGTATTGCCAACCAATACAACCTTGAGGAGGCTACACTACTTAGATTGAATCCAAGCTTAAGCCGACAGTCAATGCCAGTGGGGCAAGAGATTCTGATTCCGCCATTCAATGGCATCTTGGTGAATGTGCCATTGAATGCCACTTGGCAAGACTTAGCAGACGCCTACGGTGTCCGTGCTGCCGTTTTATTTGAGTTAAATGGTTGTAAAAAACCCTCTAAGCAAGCCTTTATCCCAGGGTTGAATTCCCTTGGGATAGGTATTCCCACAGCAACGAGGGAAACTCCAACTGTAGATAGGTACACCGGATTGACTAATTATCCCTTACCAACTGTGGCACGGATAGGACTGGATTACGGTTGGCGGCAAGATGCTGGTGAGGAAGAAAAGAAGTTTCATGCTGGTGTCGATTTACTGGCACAGGAAGGTACTCAGGTTGTTGCTACTGATAGCGGTATAGTTGCCTATGCTGGACCACAAGACACTTATGGGAATTTGGTGGTGATTAATCATGAGGGAGGACGCCAAACCCGCTATGCTCACTTAAACCGTACTACTGTCAGTCCAGGTCAGAAGATTAATGTTGGACAGTTATTGGGGACAGTGGGGACTACCGGAAATCCTGACATTGACCAAGCCCATCTACATTTTGAGGTTCGTTTGAATTCCCCTGGGGGTTGGGCAGCACAAGATCCAAAATTGCATTTGAAAATTACTCCCTAGTGACCTCTCCCCGGGTAAGCTATCAGCTGATAGCTGAATGCTGATAGCTGAATGCTGACATTTTTTGGCTCATCTGTTTCCAACTCAGTTTAACTGGTAATCTTGCCGGACTTATGCCAACAATCTCCCTGAATTAGGGTATGGAATAGCCAATCATCAGAGGTTTGAGGATAATCGCTACGGTAATGTCCGCCTCGACTTTCAGTGCGCCAAGCCGCACTTTTCAAGATTAAATAAGCAACATCGGTCAAATTTAGAGTTTCTGCAGCTAGCCTCAGGTGCTGCTCAGCTCGATCAGAGTTTAATTGCACTGTTTGCTTGGGTGTCGCCTTGAGTAAGTATCCCATAATATTCAACTCAGTCAGTTGAGAACGCCAACTATTTAGTTGTGCGATCGCATCTTCAAGTATTGCTTGAGAGCGAGAAATACCAGCACTTTGCCACATGAGTTTAGGTAAATTTTGTCTGATTGAGTTAACCGTATCCATCTCGTTATTCCAATCCTGTTCCTGCTTTACTGGCAGAGAGTGATATCCCATATCATCACCACCATTAACCTTGGAGTTAATCCTTAGCTGGGACAATTGAGCAGCAAAAACAATACATTCTAGTAGGGAATTACTAGCTAAACGATTAGCACCATGAACTCCTGTACTGGCAGTTTCACCGATAGCATATAGCCCCTTGATGGAGGTACAACACTCCAAATTCGTCGCAACTCCCCCCATCCAATAATGAGCCACAGGAGCAATAGGAATGGGCTGTGTAAACAAATCGATGTCCCACTGTTGACAGGCTTGAATAATACTAGGAAAACGATCTCGCATCCTCTGGGCTTTTATGGGTCGCAAATCCAGATAAACACAATAGGGATCGGGTTTCGTTTGCTGTAAGTGACAGAAAATTGCCAGACTGACCACATCCCTGGGTGCCAGCTCTCCATCAGGATGATGATTAAACACAAAACGCTGTCCTTGGGCATCGATTAAATGAGCCCCTTCCCCCCGCACAATTTCAGTAACCAAGAAACGGGGGATTCCAGTTACTGTTAGCGCCGTCGGATGAAACTGAACAAACTCTGGATCTCGGATCAAGGCTCCTGCACGCCAAGCCAGACCAATCCCATCCCCAGTACTGACCGTGGGGTTTGTGGTGTGGGAAAAAACTTGACCGCCGCCGCCAGTGGCTAAGACCACTGCCGCAGCTCTAACCCAGCGAATATATCCTTGATAGAGGACACTCACCCCCTGACAGTTCCCTGTGACTTCATTCAGCCACAAACTCAAGGCAAATGCCTGGGAAAACACCTGAATGTTTTCCCGTTCCAAAACTTGAGCCGTGAGTGCATCAATCAGCACCTTTCCAGTCGTTTCACCAGAATGGAGGACACGAGGACGAGAGTGTGCCGCTTCTAGCTCCAGGGCTAGTTTCTGACCGTGGCGGTCAAAGTTGACTCCCATCTCTAAAAGGGACTTGATCGCACCGGGAGCATTATCAGCTAAAAGTTTGACTGCTTCTGGTTCGCAAAGACCTGCCCCAGCTTTGAGGGTGTCTTCCCAATGGGACAATGGAGTATCTGAGGGATCGATTGCCGCAGCAATGCCTCGTGCCCAGCTACTTGCTCCGGTTTTCAGGGCATCTTTGGTAATTAAGCCCACTTGCAAGTAGGAAGGCAAAGACAAAGCAGAATAGAGCCCTGCTGCACCAGAGCCAATGATTATAACATCAAACTGGGAGGGAATATTTGGCAATTCTGAGGGATTACATAGAGAAATTTGAGAGTCTTGCATAGTTTTGCCCTTATACAATTGTGCCAAAACAAGATTCTTTTAAGCAAACTCCTTTGCTCACTTCTTGGTCATCTATTATTAAAATGGCCTCCCTATATTCCAAGCTGAGGTTACTTTCCATCGTTGATGTTCGATTTCGCAGAATGCTTGACCAAGTTGCAAAGGCTCTATCGAAGATCAAGTCATACATTCTGTTTTGAATGCTGGCATGAGCACTTGTTTGGCGATGATAAGACTTTTCCCCGCGCAACAATATTTGCTTTTCTGTTTGGGAATTATCCAGTTCTGAAGTATTAAGTTTAGAAGTATTGAGGAAATTGAAATGATTGTTTCTTTCTTGACCAAATGTGGCATCAGCGCTCCAAATAATCCCGTAATCAGGGAAGAGTGCATAAACAAAATGGTAGCCCCAAAACCTAGGATAATTCCCCTCATAAATTTTGCAATATCCTTGCGCTTTTTGAGTGCCATTATCTGTATGAACAATGCATTCAAGTTGTGGCTGATGGATAACATCGCGCTGATTTTCTTCACCAGGAACACCCCAGGTGAATTGGGTCGTCACTTCAAATTGCACTTCCAGATTGGCTTCTGGCAAACAAATTATTCCAGTTTGATCGTTTTTTTGGATAGAGATATGCTCAGCTGAGCTTCTTTGTTCCGAGGTATTAATCAGTTCCTGAGAGTTGCCCTGAGTGTCACTCCACCAGGCGGAGTAATGCTCAAGGGTTTTGGTTTTAAAATGTCTCAGAGCAAGGAGAGAGCCGTCTTCGAGAAAGAAATGGTATTGCTCATTATAAACAGAGGTTAAAGCAGAAAAATAGGTGTCTGGTACTTGGTATATCTTTGGAGCACAGGGTTTCTTAGCAGTGATCAATGCTCCACCAACGCTACCCCCTTGAAGCATATCCCGACCAATTCTATACAATCGACTGCGGTGTTCAAAAATGTCTTCACCGAAGAGTTTGATTGATTCTTCCTTGGAATCGATGAATTTCTGATAGCGTTCTTTTATACAACGTTGCCATCCGGTTGTTAAATCAATGAAACAAATTTCAGTAAACCCTGCACGTTCGAAGTGCTGTCGGTAGGTTTCACGGGTTGGCACGTAAGAAGATTTAAATACTTCTTTTAAAGTGGTTTTTACGTCTGGTGTCAGGGTGCAATTTGCCACGTAATCCTCAACGTAGATACTGCCATTTTCTTTCAAAGCACGAAAACAAATTTCAAGGACTTTGTCACGCTCTTCAATGTGTAATAAGGATAGAAATGAAATGATGTTGTCAAATGAATTGGGTAACAGGGCATCGATGATTTCGGAACTGAGAACATTGCCAGTCAGGTATTGGATGCGCTGATCGAGTCCCATCCGTTGGGTGAGTTCTTGGGCAATTTCACTAAAGTCCTGTCTTAATTCCACACATTGGAGGTGACATCCCGTTTTATAGCTAATATATCGAGCTGGCCCACCCACACCACTTCCTATATCCAAAACGCGAGAGTTGGGATTGAGCGATAAATAATTGATGGCGCGATCGCAAGCTTGACTACCAAAGTAGTGATATTGATCCAGATGACCCAAATCTAGCAAGTCTTGAATTTCTAAAGTTCCGGTAGCTTTTCCTTTTTGCTTAAGGGCTTGACGAATACTATAAATGCGCCAATCGTAAAGTAAAGCTGCGTCTTTTGAGGAATAATATTGATTCTCCAATTGCGGTAATGTCATGATTACTTTAAGGTAATAACATATCTAATTTTAGTCATACTTTGTGTCATAATTATATCGGAGAATGTTTGAAAATCAATCCTTCACAGACTTTTTCAAACATCCTCTAAGATTTATAATTTGTTGACTGACAAATCTTGCTTCGTAGTAAAATCAAGGGTTTTAGAAGTTTCGTCAGTCAATCACGATTTAGACACTGGACAACATAGATTTAGTAACGGAAAGTTGCGCTGACATCTCCAACATGCGTTGCATGGGCTTGAGTGCAGCAATCCGAATGTCTTCTGGTAAGGTAATTTCTGGTGCCCGATTTTTCATTGCTAGATATAACTTTTCCAAAGTATTCAACCGCATGTGAGGGCATTCATTACATGCACAGTTACCCGTCGCTGGTGCAGCAATAAACTGCTTGTGTGGCATATGCTTTTCCATTTGATACAGAATACCGGGTTCAGTGGCGACGATAAATTGTTCCGCAGCACTTCCCTGGCTATACTCAAACAAAGCTTTCGTTGAACCAATGTAATCCGCATGGCGTAACACTGGAGCTTCACATTCGGGATGAGCAATAAATTCTGCTTGAGGATGTTCTATTTTGAGTTGTACGATCTTCTTTTCCGAAAAAATTTCATGAATCATACAACTCCCATCCCAAAGTACTAAATCCCTTCCTGTTTGTTCGCTAACATAGCGACCAAGGTTTTTATCAGGAGCGAAAATAATTGGCTGATCTTTTGGGATTTGATTCACAATATCTACCGCATTAGAGCTGGTGCAAATAATATCGCTCATTGCTTTAACCGCAGCAGAGCAATTAACGTAACACACCACTAAATGATCTGGATGGGCAGCTTTGAAAGCAGCAAATTCTTCGGGAGGACAGCCATCAGCCATAGAGCAACCCGCATCTAAATCAGGTAATAATACTAACTTGTTAGGGTTAAGGATTTTGGCAGTTTCTGCCATGAAATGAACTCCAGCAAAGACGATCACATCAGCATCTGTAGTAGCAGCCTGGCGAGATAAGGTTAAAGAATCACCCAAATAGTCAGCAATATCTTGAATATCAGGCTCTTGATAGTAGTGAACTAAAATAACTGCATTTAGCTCCTTCTTGAGATCTTCAATAGCTGCGAATAAGTCATCTGGTAGAGAACTAAAGTGGGTGTTTTTTGTTGTTGATTGGGTGATAAACATAGTGAAGTATCCTTAGGGATGCAGAAAGGTGTTAATGCTTGCTTTCAATAAAAGAATAGATGATTTAGTTTGTAATCGCAAGAAATTAACTGCTAATTTTATTAATTAATTGTTAAATGTTATTTTTTTGTGTTAGTCAGTGGATAAAGTTAGGATAAAACTGATCCTGGTGACAGGGTAAGCGCAAGAAAAATTGAGCAAAAATGTGATATACGGCAAGGATGATGACCATATTAAGCCAAGATTGCTCAGCACTATTGCAAATTTATATTAATATTGTTGAGAATAATGCCGCCTTATTGATTATTGCGTTTACCCTGTGGTTATTGCCTGATCAGAAATATTATTTCCCACATTCCGCAGGTTTGTCAGACCAGTAGATAATATTTTTGGCAGGGAGCACCAAGAAAGCGAAGAATCCTGTGATGCTCGTGAGTTAAGTTGACAATTTGCTCGACTCCGCCCAGGATAACTAAATGAATCGACTGAAAGCACTGAAATACCAAGCGCCGAGTCGGGGTAGCCGTCGGCTTACCCAATTGGTTGTTAATGGTTTGCTTAGTCCGGGCGAGCCCACTTTCCGCACTTCATTTTGTAGCACAAAAGAACTATCGAGTGCGATCGCAAATTCTCTAAGATAATCCGAGTAAAAATACTTAGTTGACTTAGATTTTGCTGGTGCTTGCCGCGAACTTTTTTTTTACTGAAGTTCCCCCGTACAAATGAACTAAAGCATTCCATCCCTGTAGGGGGCCTTATTAACGCACCCTACATCATTAGCGCGTTTAGGAGCCAGTGAGGTGCGCTTTCCGCATCTAATTATTAAATTCGCCACGGGTCGCACCTTTTGCGTAAGTCCTGTTCAAGTTATGGTCAATTGTAATAATTTTGGGGGGTGTAACCCCCCATAGTCAATGCCCTTTCATAGCTTATTATCTAGCCAAGATTCCAACTGCGTACATTCTAAGAGTTTTGTTATCGAACTCTTTACCTACTCCTGAGCAGGAAGAAGATAGATCAAATTCCATAGCCTCTCAGGTGTGGAGTGAGGCAATTGAGGATCACACAAGGTAACAGGTATCATCATTCACAATTGGGGATCAGGGAGGCTGTTCATGGGATTGCTCAACAACTTCAGTATCAGGTCAAAACTTATATTTATGTTGCTGGCTCTGAGCACTTGCTCGCTGTTCGTGACTGCTTATATCGGTTATCGGAGTGGTAAGTCTCATCTGAGCAAAACAGTATCAAACCAGTTAACCAGTCTACGAGCTTCCAAAGCAGATCAAATAGAATCATACTTTGAAGATATTCGCCATCAGACCCAGACCCTGAGTGAAAACTTAATGGTGGTCGAGGCGATGCAGGAATTTAAAACAGCCTACAACCAACTGCAACAATCTAGGACACCAACTGATACACCAACTGATTTAGAGGACACCCTCAAAGAATACTACCGTAAAGAATTTTTAACCAAACTAGCGGAAACTAGCGACGGGAAGCCTGTATTAGAATCCTACTTACCAGAAACCTCTGCGGCTCGTTACCTCCAGTACTATTACATCGCCACTAACCCCAACCCAGCTGGGGAGAAACATCTCCTAGATGATCCAGAAGACAAGAGTGAGTACAGTAGTATTCACACCCGCTACCACCCAATTTTTCGCAACATTGTTGAAAAGTTTGCTTACCAGGATATGTTGCTGATCGATCCTCAAACCGGTGAGATTGTCTACTCAGTTTTTAAAGAAACAGACTTTGGCACCAATCTCACCACTGGACCATACAGTGATAGTAACTTGGCATTCGCCTTAGGCGACCTCCGAAAAGCCAAGGGAAAGGATTATGTGCAGATATTTGATTTTGATTCCTACCGTCCTTCTTTTGGAGCCCCAGTAGCATTTATTGCTGCTCCCATCTATGACGGCTCCAAATTTATAGGTGTTTTGGCATTCCAGCTTCCGGTTAATCAGATTAACAATGTCATGACAGGTTACCGTAAATGGAAGAGTAATGGTCTCGGGGATACAGGGGAGATCTATCTAGTCGGAGAGGATTATCTGATGCGATCAGTTTCCCGTTTCCTAATTCAAGACCCCACAGCTTATAGTAAAGCCTTGCGAGAACAGGGTGTAAAGGAACAGATCCTTAAACGAATCGAGCAGTTTGGTACATCAATTCTACAACAGCCAGTAAAGACAGAAGCTGTAAAAGCAGCCTTAGCTGGGCAAGAAGGTACCCAAATTATCAATGATTATCGGGGTATTGAAGTTTTGAGTTCCTACGCTCCCTTAAACATCGATGGATTGGAGTGGGTTATCCTCTCCGAGATGGATCTTGCCGAAGCCTATGCCCCAGTTTACGCCTTTCAAAAGAGAGTTTTGGTTTCAGCTGCCTTGATCATACTGCTGATCACCCTACTCGCTATGGTGCTCGCCCATCTGTTTGTGCAACCAGTTAGGGCTTTAATTGCTAGCGCCCGAAAAGTCACGGATGGAGAAGTTGATGCGGTGGTGAATATAAACTCGGAAGACGAATTTGGGGAGTTAGCTGAGTCATTTAATCAAATGGTTGGCAGCTTACGCACTCAAACTAAACTAGTCGAGCAGAAAAATCGCGAAAATGAAAAGTTACTGACAAGTGTATTTCCCGACTCCGTAGCCAAACGTCTCAAACGGGGAGAGACAAACATTGCTGAGAGTGTTTCCAATGTTACGGTTTTGTTCTGCGACATTGCTGGATTCGGCAAGCTCTCTAGGTCCATGGATACCCATGAAGTCATTGCCATTCTTAATGATCTAGTAAGTCTGTTCGATCAAGCCACGGCCAAATACGGGATAGAGAAGATTAAAACCATTGGTGACAATTACATGGCAGTCTGTGGATTATCAATATTACATATAGACCATCAAAAACGGGCGGTAGATTTTGCTTTAGAAATGCTGGCGTTGACCCACCGATTCAGTCATGAACGAGGATTTGACATAGACCTGGAAATCGGTATCCATTCCGGAGATATTGTTGCTGGTATTGTAGGTCGAGAAAAAGTTGTCTACGACGTTTGGGGCGATACAGTCAATGTTGCCAATAAGCTGATGTTTGACTGCCCACGGGGAGCTATATTAGTGTCTCAAAATGTCTACAACAGTCTCCATGATATTTACGACTTTGAGCAGGCTGAGGACATCACACCTAATGGCAAAAATCAGCAGAAAGCTTGGTTGTTAAAAACTGCACAGGAATTAGTAGCTTCAACAGTGTAGACATGGGCTTTGCCCAGTTTTGCCAAATTATTAAAGACCCAAGGGTAATGGGGAATTGCTAATGGGGAATTGGTAACTGAACAAACTATACTTGATTACATTCTTTTCAGATTACCATAATACACGAAATTAAGAACCCCCGCGCGAGCATTATCCTGTGGGGGATGAAAACTTGTTCAGAGGGTTCACCCTCTTGTTCAAGGGATAGAAAAATAAGGGGACAAGGAGATTATTTTGATGAGCAAAGTAATATGGCAAAACGATTGGTTTATCTGGGCAATAGCCTTAGGGATAGGGTTCCCGCTCCTGGTAATTATTCTCACAGAAATTACTCATCGTCTACAAAGACGCGGTCAGCCTATAGCAGTTACGCTCCGCCTAGTTCGTAACCGTGTCTTACCCGTCTTAGTATTCCTGCTATTTATCCAGAATGTGGTTGAATTAGACCTGGACAACAATGTTGTCAAGCTTGTCGAGACCCTGCTCTGGATATTTGTTATAGACGCCTCTCTGTCTCTAATCAATTCGGTGTTGTTTGAAGCCGCTGGAGAAAATACATGGCGAGGACGGATCCCAAAACTACTCCTAGATTTGTCAAGATTTTTTTTGGTAGCCCTTGGTGCTGCCATTGTGCTATCGAAAGTTTGGGGAGCCGACCTCGCTGGTCTAGCTACTGCCTTGGGTGTGGGTTCTATTGTTATCGGCTTGGCGCTTCAGGACTCTCTAGGCAGCGTCTTTTCTGGCGTTGCCCTACTGTTTGCTCGTCCCTTTGAAGTCGGTGATTGGTTGCAGATTGGAGACAAAGTTGGTCAGGTCATTGATATGAATTGGCGAGCTGTTCACCTGGTAACCCGGGACGGTGACATGATTATTATTCCCCATCGGGTACTTGGAGGAGAAATAGTCCTCAATTACAGCAAACCGAAACCGATTCATGTAGAAACCTTTAGGATTGACTTCGACAGTGATGATCCACCCAACCTAATTAAGCAAGTATTAAAAGAAACAGCACTGGCGACAGAAGGGATATTGAGTGATCCTTCCCCAGAGATCCGCACCATGGAATATAACGACTATCGGGGTAACTATGAGGTCAAGTTTTCTATCGAAGACTATAAGGATGCGCCCAGAATCCGTGAACAGTTGATGACCCGTATCTGGTATGCAGCCCAACGGAACAATCTTGGACCTACCATTCCGATCTATAGACTCCGTAAACTCGATAGTGACCCTAATCAGGCAGATAGCACTTTGACAAAGTTTACCGAGAGCTTGAAGTCAATGCCTGTCTTTGTCCCTGTAGCTAAACAGCAAAAGAACTTGGAGAATCTCTCGAAAGGAGCAGTCCTACAACATTTCGGTGTGGGAGAAACCGTAATCCGTCAAGGGGATCCTGGTCATGCTCTCTACATTATTATTGCTGGGAAAGCTGTACTCAACCTCAAAGATAGTTATGGTGAACAACAGGAGGTGATGACTCTGTCGAGTGGTGAGTTTTTTGGCGAAATGGCACTGTTTAGCGGCAAACCAAGCTCAGTATCCGTTACCGTTGTGGAAGATTTGCAAACTATTGCGCTTTATTCAGATCTGGTTAATCAGATGATAGAAAGTACACCAAGTCTCGCCCGTGAAATTGGTCAAATTATCGAAGCACGACGGAAAGCGATAGATGAGGTGAAACAAGCCAATCTTGCATCCAGTCTTGCATCCAGTAATGGTGCCGAGTTATCAAGTCAAGGTTAAGTGGACTATCAATCAATCATCATGGGATTGGCCTTGGCCTTTGGGCCACCCTGCGCGAAGGGCCACGCTACGCGTACGCAAAAGCTAGACAGGGGGAAGGTACTGCCTATAAGGTGGAGCCAGTGGTAGTGTAATCGGGGGTTAGTAGACAGTATTGAAAAGTATCACATAGTCTATCAAAGTATTAAATTAGTTGTTAGACTATATTCATGGCATTAATACCAATCCGTAAGGCGGTCGAACTTACGGGACTCTCCAGGAACACTTTGCGGAAGTACGCAGATAATGGCATCATCAAATGTGAACGAACCCCAAGCGGGTACCGTCTCTTTGACACAACTAGTTTACTCAGCCTTGGAAAAAGTAAAGGAAACAGAGAAGCTACGATCTGTTACTGCCGAGTCAGTAGTAACAAACAAAAAGACGACCTCGCCAGACAAATCGCCTACATGCATTCGCTCTTCCCGGAAGCGGAAATCGTCAAGGACATCGGTTCAGGACTTAACTACAAAAGAAAAGGTCTTAGAATCATATTGGAACGGCTTATGCAAGGAGATCAGCTCACAATTATTGTTGCCTGCCCTTGCAGACTTACCAGGTTCGGGTTTGAACTCTTTGAGTACTTGGTCAGTATCAACGGTGGAAAAATCTTGGTTCTCGACAACCATGAAAGTTGTCCAGAATCGGAACTTACCGCAGATCTTCTATCCATCATTCACGTCTTCTCTTGCCGCGTCCACGGACTCCGAAAATACGGCAAAAAAATCAAAGAAGATGCGAGTCTTCCTAAACCCTGAGCAACGATTGGCCGTAGGCCACGCTACGCGAACAATAGTTCGCCAGTGGTTTGGAGTGTCCCGTTATGTTTTTAATAAAACTGTCAAAATACTTTGCTCCGTAGGAGCCGCTACGCGAACATATGGCGAAGTTAAAGCTAACTGGAAAGCCATTAAGACTGGAATATTAAATGACCTACCCGAGTGGTGTAAGACAGTACCTTATCAGATTAAATCTATAGCGATTAAGGATGCTTGCACTGCTGTCAGGGAGGCAAAGAAAAAATACAAAAAGACTGGACAGATAAATCGGGTAAGATTTAGATCTCGTAAAAATCCTGTTCAGTCTTGCTACATACCCAAGTCTGCTGTCTCTAGCAAAGGGATTTACCATACAAAACTGGGTGAATTGACCTTCGCTGAGACACTTCCAGGCGATATCGGAGATTGTCGATTAACTAGCACTAATGGGGACTATTATAGCAGTCGCCAGGGCAGTTAGGACATGACAAAAGTCTCACACCCTTTGTAAGCGCAAGAGTTTGACTTCTGACTTCTGACTTCTGACTTCTGACTTCTGCTATATCTGACAGTCCCCCACAAGACTACTCAAGTAAAAACCGAGAACCAAGGTATAGTAGTAGCCTTAGACCCTGGTGTTAGAACGTTCTTGACGTTCTAAGGGCGAAAATTCTATTGGGAAAATTGGTTGTGGGGATTTTTATCGGATTCAACGACTTTGCTCTCACCTTGATAGCCTTTTATCAAAAATAAGTAAGGCAAAAAGAAAGCAAAAACGCCGAATGAGAAAAGCTGCCAGACGAATAATTATCATAATTCAGAATCTGATTAACGAATTACATCACAAAGCTGCCCGCTTCTTAGTTAACAACTTCGACGTCATACTACTGCCCACTTTTGAAACATCTGAAATGGCCAAGAAGGGAAGCAGGAAGATCAGGTCTAAAACTGTTCGTAATTTGCTTTCTTTTGCTCATTATCGCTTCAAAGAGTTTCTCAAGCACAAAGCCTTAGAAACAGGAAAAACAATGGTAGACGTCTGTGAAGCCTATACTAGCAAAACTGTTAGCTGGACAGGTGAATTGATCAATATTGGTGGCAGTAAGAAAATTAAATCAAAAATCGATGGGCGATCTATGGATTGACCTTTGGTCACGCTTTCGGCAAAGCCGACGCTGCTTGAGGTGCGAACGTGACATTAATGGCGCTCGTGGGATATTCCTGAGGGCTTTGGTAGATACACCCTGGCCCTCGTAATCAGCTTGCATTGGCGAGCCAAAATTGACTTTCTGGGAGATTATGGTAGCTAAAAAGTATCGGTTTTACCATAATTATTGTGTCTTTAGTGATAGGGAGCAAGTGATCGGGAGCGGGAAACTAGCGTGCGCCTGGCCAAAGTTCTGGCTTCCAACTTTTTGGTTAATTTGGGTTTGACCACTTTTGTGATAACATAAACAACTTAAATAACACAATTAACGGCTAAAAGTTCGGAAATTATTTTTATAATGGGAGCATGTATCCAAATCAACATAAACCCATTAGGATTTCAGCAGTTGCGCTACATATAGTGATGACGAAACCATTGCCCCCCTACAATTATGGTTAAGGAACAGAAGCAAGGGTAAGTCGAGTCAATAAAAACTAATCACAAATGACTACTATTAGTTACCGATTCCTGGCAACAGCCGCAATATAAAGGAGTTTTATCAATGAGGCGATGGCGACCCATACTGTTGCTTGTGGCTTTTGTCCTAACTATAGTTCTCTCTAACTGCGTTAGCCCTTCTAATTGGATTGGGAAAAATACCCCTGAGAGTCCTACTCCTACTGTGTCTGAGAGTCCTACTCCTAGTATTTCCCCGAGCCCTACTCCCAACCCTACTCCTAGTCCTACTCCCAGCCCTACTCCCAGCCCTACTCCTACTCCTAGTCCTACTCCTACTCCTACTCCTTCCCCAACTAAACCTCCTAAGGATTCCAAGGGCAGGACTATCGTTTACGGAGCAGTGGGACAACCAGAAAACCTAGAACCAGGTAATATCAGCGACCGGGAATCCCTGGTTGTCCAGAAACAAATTTACAATCGCCTGGTGGAATACAAGCTGGGAACGATTGAACTGGAACCAGGATTAGCTACTGATTGGCAAGCGTCTCGCAATAGCAGAGTTTGGACATTTAAACTGCGCCAAGGGGTAAAGTTTCATGACGGCACTGATTTCGATGCTCAAGCGGTTAAGTTCAATGTCGAGCGTTGGTGGGACCCGGAAAACAAATACGGCTATCGCGATAAAGACAGAAAGTATCAAATTTGGGCTGATTTATTTGGTGGCTTCAAGGGAAACTCGAAATCCCTATTACAACAGATAGTCATCAAAGATAAGTATACAATTCAATTTGTCCTGAAACAGCCCTTAAGCATTTTTCCAGCTATGATTGGGTCAGGCTACTTTGGTATCGCTAGCCCAACAGCCATCAAGAAAGCAGGTTCTAAGTATGGTCGTGAGTCATCTCTAGCAGTAGGGACAGGTCCATTTAAATTCAAAGAGTGGCGTAATGGCAAGGAAATTATCCTAGAAAAGAGTCCGAACTACTGGAAACCAAACCTACCTAAAGCAGAAAAGGTAATCGTGCGGTTCATCCCGGATATTAGCAAACGCCTGACCATGTTGAAATCTGGAGAGATTGACTTCACTTCAGACCTAGTTCCTAAGCAATTAGAAAATTTAGTTGGTGAGGCTAACCTCAAATCTATTTTCCGTCCCTCCTTCAATGTCGGATATCTATCCCTCAATACCAACTACAAACCCCTTGCCAAACAAAAGGTACGGATTGCGATCGCCTTAGGAATTAATCAGCAAAAGATTGTCGAAAAAAATTGGCAGGGTTTAGGGGAGAGTGATGCTCACTTCACCCCACCCCTACTGGATTGGTCTGAGTCATCTAATTTTGGTAGCTATAAATATGACCCAAAGCTAGCCAAGCAACTGCTGAGGGAAGCTGGCTACCCCAAAGGCTTTGACCTCGAACTCTGGTATATGAAAATTTTCCGCCCCTACTATCCTGATCCGAAAGCGATCGCCCAAGCCATAGCTGATGACTTGGGTAAGATTGGCATCAAGGTTTCTTTAAAAACAAAACCCTGGAAAGATTATCTGAAAGACCGACAAAAGTCTCCTGGTTTCCAAGGGTTTATATTGGGTTGGACTGGGGAATATGGCGACCCAGATAACTTCTACTATTCCCACTTCGGACCTAATGCTACCGCTGACCTTGGACGTTGGAAGAATAACCAAATCCTAAGGTTATTGGAAACCGGTCGTAAGACCCAAGGCAAGGATGCTAGGGCAAGAATCTATCGCCAAGTGGATCAAATTTTATTTGAACAAGCCGTGCGCATTCCCATTGTCCACTCCCAACCGCTTTTAGGTAAGCGCGCCAATATTCAAGGCTGGAAACCCAGTCCACTGGGTTCAGAATCCTTTGAAACTGTGGATAAGACGTAAGCTATCAGCAGTCAGCAGTCAGCCGTCAGCCGTCAGCCATTCGCGAATGGCCAAGGCTCACGCTACACCGAACAGCAGACGTAATAGATATTAAACGAATGCTGACCTGTTTTATTCAAAAGCTGATAGCTGTTCGGTGTAGCGTGCGCGTAGCGCATTAGCTGACGGAACTCAGATTAAACGAATGCTGATCTATTTTATTCAATAGCTGATACGCGACACGCTGATAGCTGTTCGGTGTAGCGTGCGCGTAGCGCATTAGCTGATACGCGACACGCTGATAGCTGAAGACTTACCTTATAATAACTTTTGGGACAAGTAATCCTGCTATACACAAAAGGTAAATAGTAAAAGGGAACTAGTTCAATGACAAAAAAAAGGAATACATCTAGAGACGGATTTAGGAACCAGTTAGAAAGCGTTGGTTTAAACAAATTCAAGGGGATTTGGGACTTTATTCAAAGCAACGACTCTCTCAAACGTAAAGTCAACAAAACTATCATTAACAATGCCGTCTACAAAATGCCCACTCGTCCCCATAAGTTAAGTGCGATGGCACCCTATACCTCTTGGGACTCATTAACAGACCGAACCTGGATCGGACGACATTTACCCCCCGATCCAGAGTTCAACAAAGCAGGGAACCTTCCCCCTCTCGAAGACCTTGCTGTTTTGTTTCGCAAACAAGAGGGGAAAACCATCTATTCCGAGAAATCTACCCTGTTGTTTCCCTATTGGGTGCAGTGGTTTACCGACGGCTTTCTGCGCACTGATCGCTACAATAGATTAAAGAATACCTCTAACCATGGCATCGATTTATCTCCCGTCTATGGGTTGAACAGAAAATCTACAGACATGCTGAGATCCCATCAGGGCGGGAAACTGAAAAGCCAGATCATCAATGGTGAAGAATATCCTCTCTTCTATTACGACGATCCAGAAAAGGGAGTGGTCAAACCAGAGTTTGACGGGTTGTATGAACCGCTCAATGATGAGAAGCGACTCGACCCAGCCAAGAAAGCAAAACTATTTGCCATGGGTGTAGAACGAGCTAATGTCCAAATTGGCTATGTAATGCATAACGTTCTGTGTCTGAGGGAACACAATCGCCTGTGTGATTTACTGGCTAAGCATTATCCCGATTGGGATGACGAGCGACTCTTCCAAACGGCCAGAAACATCGTGATGGTGTTAATCATGAAAATTGTGGTGGAAGAGTATGTTAATCACATTACCTCTTATCACTTTAATTTCATTGTCGATCCCCCAGCGTTTACCAATCAGAAGTGGTATCGCCAGAATTGGATGACAGTGGAGTTTAGTTTGGTGTATCGTTGGCACAGTGCCCTTCCCGAGACTCTTACCTATGACAGCAAGCAAATTCCCATGGTGGATAGCCTCTGGAATAATGAGATGCTGATCAATAAAGGCTTGGGACCATTATTTGAGGAGACCTGTTCCCAACCAGGCAGCAAAATTGGTTTGTTTAACACGTCAGAATTCCTAATACCTGTTGAATTAGCAAGTATCGACTTAGGTCGTGAAGCTCAACTGGCTAGCTATAATGATTACCGGGAAATATGTCAGTTTCCTCGGGTGACGGATTTCGATCAGATCACGGGGGATGAAGATACTCAAAGGGAACTAAAACGGTTATACGGTGATGTCAACAATATAGAATTCTATGTGGGACTCTATGCCGAGGATGTGCCACCAAATGCAGCAGTAGCTCCCCTGGTTACCCGAATGATAGCAGTTGATGCCTTTTCCCAAGCATTGACCAATCCCCTGTTGGCAGAAAATATCTTCAACGAAGAAACTTTTTCTCCGGTCGGTTGGGAAGTAATACAAAACACAAATACTCTCTCAGATCTGGTAAACCGGAATAGTCCACAGCAAGATAAAAAGTATAAAGTAACATTTGACAATCCGTAAGCAAGGCATCGGGTATTGTCAAGCAAAAATTAAACAAAAAATTCAAGCTCTCTGATTGAGAAATCACCGGTTAAGTAAAATTTGAGTCTCAATCACCAGATCTATGGTCACTTAAGTTGACAGTACCCGATCAAATCCGCTGCTATCCTAACCCATTTTTGATCACAACCAATTCATCAAAATTTGTCTAGAAAAAATAACCATGAAGCTATTTACAGAATATCCCGAAAAGGACGAACAAAACTATTACAACCTTGTAGCCGAGCAAGTCAGGATTCAGATGGATAAGCTTTACAAGGATCAGGAACGGGCTTTGCGAGACACCCATGCCAAAACCCACGCATCGGTGGAGGGAAACCTAGAAATTTTTGATTTTGATGAACATAAAATTAAAAGCGAACTAGCGAAACGAACTCGGCTTACTCAAGAGCAACTCAATGGGATTTCCCTCAAGCAAGGACTCTTTGCGACACCGAAACAATATCCTGTTCAGCTGCGATTTGCCAATGGGCGAACAAACGTTGAAAACGACTATGTCGCAGACACACGCTCAATGTCTGTGAAAGTGATTGGTGTTGAAGGAGAAAGCCTAGAACAAAGCTACGAGCCAAACACTCAAGATATTATTGTTCAAAATGCCAAGATCTTTTTTATCAAAACCATCAAATATTATTATGAATTTTTTGGCTCCATAGTTGACTCAGAGCAAGCTGCCCAGAAGTGGCTCAGGAGTCATCCCAGGCAATTGCTAGCCCTAGCTAAAGTAACAGCTCGAACCCCAAAGAGTTTATTAACGGAACGGTATTGGAGTGGTTCTGCTTCTGCCCTTGGACTCAAACCAGATTTTGATCAGTCTCAACCGGGCCTAGTTCCTGTTGACTATCCCGCTGTGATCAAATATGCGTTTACCCCTGTTTCATGCCAGCCTCCCCATCAAAGGATGCGATATCAGTCCCGACCAGGTATTCCCAAACTTCCCTTCTTCGATCGCGCCAAGGCTCTGGGATTGGATGGAAGCAAACCGGACAATTACTATCGAGACGAGCTGATCGAACAACTATCGAAAACCGATGCCCTTTATTGCTGGGACTTTGGCATCCAATTCCAAACTAACCCGAAAATGTCCATCGATGATGTCACAATTCGTTGGAGTGAGAAGAAATCACCATTTTTTACGGTTGGTCGCCTTACCGTCAAGCATCAGATCATCGATTTTGACAAACAATACGACTCTGCTGAAAACCTGCGATTTTCCCCGTGGAATGGCTTAGTGGTTCATCGTCCTGTGGGAGCTCTCAACCGGCTACGTAATATAGTTTATCCGATTGTGGCTAAGTATCGTTATCAAAAACGGGGACTCAACTACTAACGGGTGTCTACAACCTAAATTGTCCAAGGTATTTGGGTAGCGATACCGCTAGGTTTTTGGGCAGGTAACAGTTGACTATCCCAAGGTTTGAGTGTCTGCGATTGGGAATCGGTTAGATTACCTTGACAGTGCGTTCGCGTAGCGGCTCTTTCAGAGCATCGCTTCCCTAAATTTACCTGAGTAATTTTACTGAATTTATCATTTTCTAAACAAAACCTAGATCACAGCAATGCATTCAATCTCGACTAAAACATCCTTAGGTAGTCGGGAAACCTCAACACAGGCACGAGCTGGAGCATCTTCCTCGTTAAAGTATTTGGCATAGATCTGATTTACTGTAGCAAAATCATTCATATCTGCCAGAAATACGGTGGTTTTGACTATGTCCGGGATTTTAGCTCCAGCAGCGACTAGGATAGCTTCAAGATTAGCCATTACCTGTTCTGTCTGCTTGGCTACATCATTATCACCAACAATCTCACCGGTGCTAGGGTCAAGGGGAATTTGACCAGCTACAAAAATCATTTGACCGCTGACTGCGATCGCTTGATTGTATGGTCCTACGGGTGCTGGGGCATTGGGGGTACGGATAATCTTTCGTGTCATAGTCTTCAGTAGTTCCAGGATGGACAAGTTAACACATTCCAAGATAGCAGTTTGAGCATTCCCATCTCAGCCTTATCCCTGACCGATAAGTCTTGACCTTGGTAGTGAGGAGGTGAAGAATAGGGGGATGATGGGTAATAGTGGTATTAGTAGGATGAGGGGCAAGAAAGTGCTATGTCATCAATGCACCTCATTATCACTAGTATTCAGTAATCAGGACTGACGCACCAAGACCCTTCAAACCGGGTTTCTGTTTGTCTTGATGCAGTCGCTCATGGGGGGAACCCCCAAGACCGCGCTGCATCGCTATAAATCAAAGGCTGAAATCCAGTAATTATATTAAGAAACCCGATTTATGCTTAATTACTTTAACCATTAACTATTAACAATAGTAACAATTAACCATTAATTATTATATACTGAGTCTAGATTTTTGAGATGATATTTGCTACTAGTTAAACACCCTAAAAACTAATAATTTAAAAAAAATTTTTAATGAAAAATAAAATCCTGAACACTATAGATGAACTAGGTATTCGATTTGTGCGTATCATCTGGTGCGACAATGCTAACATCATCCGTGGTAAAGCAGTCCACTGGAAAACCTTACCAGACTACCTCAAGCACGGTGTGGGCATTTCAGCAGCCCAGCAAGCTCTACCGGTGATGTATGATGTCCCAGTCCCAGGCAGTGGCTTGGGACCCATCGGTGAAATCCGCTTAGTACCGGATTGGGAAACCTTAACCCCCTTACCCTATGCTCCTGGTCATGCCCGTGTGTTTGGGGATATGGTCAACAATGGTAGCCCATGGCCGTATTGTCCCCGAAACTTCCTCAAAAGGATGGTAGCAGAAGCGGAAAGTGAGGGCTTACAAGTGGTTGCTGCATTTGAAAATGAGTTTTACCTGCTGCAGCCAACCCCTGAGGGGATTCTACCGGTAGACAATACCGTATTTGCCTCGACGCTGGCAATGGATCAACATCAAGAGGTGATTGACCACATTGCTGAAGCCTTGGTGGAGCAAGGGATGCCCGTAGAGCAGTATTACCCAGAATGTGGTCCTGGTCAACAGGAAATTTCTATACTGTACACCCAAGCCCTACCAGCGGCAGATCAACAAATAGCCTTCCGGGAGACAGTAAAAGCGATCGCATTTCAACATCACCTGGTTGCCTCATTTCTGCCCAAAATCCTAGCTGACCAAGCTGGTAATGGTTGTCACCTCCACATCAGCCTATGGCGGGATGGGAAAAACCTGTTACTCAATCCAGAAGGGGATGGGGGGCTTTCCCAAGTCGCCTGTCAGTTTATTGCTGGAATGTTACAGCATTTACCAGCTTTAATGGCACTAACTACACCCAGTACTAATTCCTATCGACGGATTCGCCCTCATTGTTGGAGCGGTGCGTTCCGTTGTTGGGGAATCGATAACCGAGAGGCAGCGGTAAGGGTACCGAGTAACCCAGACGGTGAGAGTCCAACCAATTTTGAACTAAAAACTGTTGATGCTTCTTCTAATCCTTATCTAGCCTTGGGAGCAGTAATTGCGGCTGGCTTGGATGGAATTCGTAACAGTTTGGAATTGGGAGAAGCCGTGGCAGTGGATCCGGGACATTTGACAGAATTAGAACGTAGTCAGAGGGGTATTGAGTTATTGCCAACTACTTTAGGGGAAGCGATTGGTAACTTAAGTGGTGATCAAGTACTGTTGGATGCCTTAGGAGTAGAATTGGCTCAAGCCTATCTAGCGGTAAGGAAAGCCGAGTGGGAGGCAATGAAAGATTTTGAGTTGGAGGAAGAAGTCGAGCTTTTATTAGAGCGATATTGAATCAATTGATATTGGTGAGAATTCAGCTTTCAGGTATCAGCTTCACGACTGATACCTGAATACTTCTCTAGACCTTTTCATCTACAAGCAACCACTTTGCTCCACTAATAACTTCCATGTCTGAGGACCAACAATCCCATCAGCACTCAAGCTATTTTTTAGCTGAAATTTTTTAATTGCTGCTACAGTCCCATCATTGTATGTTCCATCCAAGGGAACCTGCTTCTGCCGATAACCATATTTTTTCAGGAGGAGCTTTTGCAAAATACGAACTTTATCACCCTGTTGTCCCGGCCTTAAGGTAGGCGCATTTTCCAGGGCTGTGACTTCTTGGCAAATATCGCTTTCAGGTGATTTCATTATAGATTTTTCACTGTTTAAAATCGGAGCTAGTACCTTCACCGATAGGCTCGTAATTAAAGCTTATTGAGAGGCTAAAGTATAAATTGATAAACCATACAATAGCGTAGATAATGTTAGGGAGATAGCTAATAACGGTATTGAATTATTTTTCAAAGCATCATCGATATAAATGAACGGCTTCCAATTTTTTTCGTTGGGAAAAAAGATGCTGCTAATACGTTGGAGATTACCTATTGTATGGCTAGCACCAACAAATATTAAGGATGCAATTAAACCTGGAATAAACGTAATAATCAAGAATATCGAACAAACTATCAGCTTTAAAAATTTACTAATAGCAAAAAAACTTATACCCAGCGTTATGATTGAAACACCAATACCCAAAATAAACAGAATAGCACCAAGAATTGGATTTATTTCAGCTATACGGATTCCAATCATCGATACAACTACTAGTATTATAGAAATAATACCATGATTTATGAAATCCCTTAAAAGCGAGAAAAGTTCTTCAAAAACTTCATTAAAAAGCTCGCTTAGGTTTTTATATTCTATTGTTAGTCCATAGGCTGATAGCATAAATAATAAGCCAGCAATTATCAGACTAGTATTTCTATCGCTACTGAACTGAGAAATAATCGTTTCAGATAGAGAGTTGGCAGCCACTATTACTGAAACGATAGGGAACATACCTAATACTGCAATGACAATAAAAGCATTAGCAAACTGAACATCGTAATTCACTTTATTTTTGATTTTGATAAAACAAGGAATACTCGCCAATAGATAAATAGCGATAAAAACCAGAGACTTAATAATCACCTTATCCCCAAAGGGAACTTTAACTAGGGAAATTAGTAGCCAAGGAAAAATTATATAAATTGATAGGATTAAAAGATGAATAAACTTTTCTGTATCATAAGGAAATATTTTTTCTTTCATAATTTCCATAACTGTATGTCTCCTTCAAACTGATTTTTGGATAAAGAGGACTTATATAAGCCCTTAATATAATTAAAAAAAATATATTTTTATCTATTGAAGTTAAACTTAAATTTAAAAAAAAGTAAATCATCCATAGAGTCACGAATAGTTATCATAGGAATCATAGGAATCATAGGAATCATAGGAATCATAGGAATCATAGGAATCATAGGAATCATTATAATTTCCGTAATCATAGCTGGATTCATAACTCGTCGGTTCATCATAGGTTGGAGTTTCGTAAGTAGAAGTTTCATCGATAGTTGAAACTGGAATATGTTCATCAAAATTAGAGTCATAGGGGTCACTTGAATAAAATCCTGAGCCAGAAGCTGCTTGCTCTTCTTGTTTAATTCTTTCTTCAACCCGTTCAAAAGATTCATTAATCAGTGCCTCAAGGGAATCCTTGGGATCGTTAAATGATGAGTTATCTTCTACGGGTGCAAAGGATGGTTGCTGGATCCCACTTGAGTGATCAAAGTTTAATTCGTTAAGTCCCTGAGCTAGGGGATCAGCTGATGGGTCATCATATTGATCAGAAGAATTAAAGATGGCTGAAAATGGATCAGAGTGTTCCCAATTCATCTCTGAAATCGGTGGTGGGACTTCTGGATCTGATTCAAGTTTTGCCATAATTTCATCCCAAGCAGCATCAATATCACTTGGTGACTGTGTATTATAGTGGCTTGAGTTTGTAGAAGTCTCTTGTGTCAGGAGGGAATTACCATTCACTTCAGCATCAGAATAAAGACTATCTACTGTCTGCTCAATTTGGCTGTGGTCATTGGTATCAGATACATCTGGGAAATCAGGTACATTTGGAACAAGAAGACCATTAGGTAGTATTTTGTAGGAGTAGTTTGGCTCGACTGCTTGATCCGCCTGCTGTTCTACAGGCTCTTGGGTTTGTGATTGATTTTCTGATGGATATGAATTAGTAAGTGAAGAATTAAAATCTGAGAAAGGGATTGATATCAACTCATCAACGGCTACACCTTGACCTTGATGATCCATTATGGTTGGGGTATCTTGGTCTATGGCATTGACAATGTCTCCTTCTGCTTGGATGTTATCTCTGGTATCAGTAGTCACTTCAAGCAAACGTCCATTCGGCATTATTTTGTATGCAGTTTCTAGAGTGGTTGCTGCTTCTGGGGTTTGATTGTTTTCGGTTGTGTCTGACTCTGTTGTTGGAGTTGAGTGAACCTGTAGTGCTGGTGTGACTGAGTTTGGAGTTGTTGGGTCTGTCTGATCAAGAATCTCTAGAATCTCTTCACTATCTATGTCTACTTTAGCTTGTACAAGCTTTCCATTTTTAAGAATGTGTCGAATCTCCCATTTTGCTGTTTGACTATCTGCCAGTTCCTCAGGGTTTGGGGAGATAATATTTTCTGTGGTAATTTGTTCTAAATTAGCAACAGAGACATCAGTAGTAGCGGGATTGGTTGTGTCGTAAGATTGTTTGTCAGGATCTTTTTTGGATTCTTCAGGAATGATAGGGGTTTGTTGATTTTCTTGATCTTGAATCGAAGATCGATCTTGGAGGGGAGTATCTAGTGTTGGGTGAGTATTTAGGAAACCATGGTCTTGAATTGTTTGCTCTACTTTATCAAGAATCCCTAGCATCTCTTCGGTCTCAATATCTACCTTAACTTCTACAACTGTTCCATCCTCAAGAGTAATAGATCGAGTCGCCCATTTGGCTGTTTGACTATCTGCCAGGTTTTCAGGGTTTTGGTAGACAATAGTTTCAGTGGTCGTTTGTTCCAGAAATGAATCTTCATCATCATGATTTAGTCTGTCATATACTACTCCAGTTTTAATAGTTGTATCAAAGGCACTCAATTTACGATTTATATTGCGAATATCTTCTTCAATCTTTGCTTTTTCAGTTTCGATCTTATTCCTGTTATCAATAATTTTATGGTCAGCAAGATTATCTGTCAGCTCAAAAGAACCTTGAGGACTGAGGTTTTTAAGATGTTTGTTAAGAATATAAACTTGATTTCCTCCCCCGGGGCCATATTGTTGATTTTCTAATGCTTTACCAGAAGCCAAAAGACCATCATAATTGAAAACTTTTGCATTTGTCTTATACGTGCCATGCCAAGGTGCATCTGGGTTATAGCCAGGGGAGATTTGAACCAATTCAGAAAAGTCTCTGGCTGTACCAGTTTTAATTTTTTCCAGTTCTTCCTGATTCGAGACTATACGAAACCAGTTACCATCAGGTTTATCACTAGGTATTGGAGATAATTGTAGAACAGTTACATTTGAAACGTCTTTATTACTCAGCTTATCAACATTACCATATTCAATTGAACGTTTTTGTTCTCTAGCAGCAACTTTAGCAGGTGATCGCTGTAATACTGAGGGCAATTCTAGATTTGAGCCAGCCTTGGCAACTTTTCCAATACCTTTTGTTCCGAATAGTTCAACAGCTCCACGACCAATCGCTTCTCCATAATTACCCTCCTCCCAATCTTTACGGTATGGTGCAGCAAGAGCATCAAATCGTTTACCAAAGTTCTCTTCTGCTTTATTGGCTTTTTGCGGATTTGTAACTTGGCCACCAGTCACATACCATACATCACTAACAAAATCACCTGTCTGATTTGCAAAGCTGGGGGGGCGACATGAGAGCTAAAAAGTAGACTGTATAAGCTTCATAGCTCTCATACCTCGTAAATAATTATCGAGCTTATGACGACTTAAACGCATCAAAGCATAAACTAATTCCCAACATTTAT
>NZ_JAAHFZ010000024.1:0-99426 GCF_010672795.1 Moorena sp. SIO1G6 | reverse complement strand
AAAAATATATCGGCAGAGTAAAAGAAGATGGCCGTTCACAACGACGACACAGTAGTTTTTATATAGGATTATATGCTCAAAATTGGGTCAGTTTTAGCGATGAGTGTATTAATTTAGTACGAGAATTAATGAGACTTAATCGTAATAAATGGAAGTATTATTTACGAGGAATGAGAGCTAAATCGCTTGTCCTGTCTGCTTTATAACTATTTTCGTCGCCCCCCCAGCTAAGTCGGCTGTATCTAGCAAAGGGATTTACCATACAAAACTGGGTGAATTGACCTTTACTGAAACACTTCCAGATGATATTGGAGATTGTCGATTAACTAGCACCAATGGGGATTACTACCTGACAGTCCCTCACAAGACTACTCAAGTAAAATCCGAGAACCAAGGTAGAGTAGTAGCTTTAGACCCTGGTGTTAGAACATTTTTGACACTTTTTAGTGAGAATTCTGTAGGAAAAATTGGTTGTGGAGATTTTTCTCGAATTCAACGACTTTGCTCTCACCTCGATGGCCTCTTATCAAGAATAAGCAAGGCAAAAGGGAAGCAAAAACGTCGAATGAGAAAAGCTGCCAGGCGAATAATCATTAGAATTCAGAATCTGATTAACGAACTACATCATAAGGCTGCCCGTTTTTTAGTTGACAACTTTGACGTTATACTACTTCCTACTTTTGAGACATCTGAAATGACAAAAAAAGGAAACAGGAAGATCAGGTCTAAAACTGTTCGGAATTTGCTTTCTTTTGCTCATTATCGCTTCAAAGAGTTCCTCAAACACAAAGCTGGAGAAACAGGGAAAACAGTAGTAGACGTCTGTGAAGCCTATACCAGTAAAACTGTTAGCTGGACAGGTGAGTTAATAAATATCGGTGGTAGCAAGAAAATTAAATCAAAAATTGATGGCCGATCGATGGATCGCGACATCAATGGCGCACGTGGGATATTCCTACGTGCCTTGGTAGATACACCCTGGCTGAGAAATCAGCTTGCATTGGCGAGCCAGGATTGACTTTTTGGGAGATTCTGGTAGCTAAAAAGTATCGGCATTACAGCAAGCTCAGAAAGACTTACGGGAAAAATATCCCCATCCTTATTATTGGGCAGCATTTTCTTTGACAGGGGATGCTGGGAAAAGGGAGTAGGGAGTCGGGAGTAGGGATATTGAGATACACCGAATTTTTGGCGTTGCTTAATAATGGAATGATTTTAAGAGTTTTCTGGAATGGGCATGTTGGTAGAACTGGCATGTTGGTAGAACTGGCATCTTGGTAGAACTGGCATGTTGGTAGAACTGGCATGTTGGTAGAACTGGCATCTTGCCAGTTTCATGCTTATTTTCGAGCGGGCAGGATGCCCACATATTTTCGAGCGGGCAGGATGCCCACTCTACTCCTATTCAGCGCCAAGACATTAGCAACGCCGAATTTTTTCCTATTCCCTATTCCCTAGTGCTCCAACCAAAGCGCTAAATCCGTTGCTGTCTCAAAATCCAACAAGGCTTCACTCAATTCCTCCAATCGAGTAATCGATAATCCCTCAATCTGCTGTTGGAGCCCAGGGTCAAGTAAACCTAACTTCAGGGTTAGCAAACGCATCACAATTAATAGGACTCCCTCCTGCTTGCCGCGCTGGATTCCCTTTTGGACTCCCTTTTGGATAATATCTTGATAGGTGACTGATTCTTCCATAACTTCCTCCCTCAAAAATCGACGGATTAAATCTTTATCAAACCGCAAACCAGCCAGTACATCCACACAGGCCGCTAGGGTTCGGAGTTGACCTTGTTCTTCAATTCTATCGACTTCAGCAACGACTTGCTCCAACAATAGATTAGGCCGATTACTCCTGGCTAAAGTGGCCAAGGGTAACAAAGCCCGATTGGCCAATAGTGGTAATGGGTCTTGCTCCCACAGACGAATTATCCGATAACGATGCCAGGTGTTAGTATCTCTAAACTCGTTAGTAAATACCATCTGTGAGGTCGTAGACTTTAGAAAAATTACCACCTGCTCAATCGGACATCGGTACTTGCGATGTAATCTGACCCAATAGTCCAACATCCGAAATGGTAATGGTGGCTCGGATTGGGGTAAGGTTTGAAATTCTAGGTGCAGAATTTGGTTTGTACTTTGGAGTAAAGTCAGAGCATCAGCTTGAATTGGTTCACTACTCAATTCGCTTTTAAGTACCTGAATATCTCTAGGTTCTTCACCCAATAGCCAGTGAAAAAACTCCGATGGGTATTCTTCTGCTAGGTATTTGCAGATATTATCGTAAGCCAAGGCAAATTGTTCAAAGTTAATACTATCTCAGACAGTGTAGTGAATCTGAACCAGAAAATTGATCGCACCTGGATCTTGTTTATTGAGTCAAGTTATGATACCTGACCAAGTCTGATTGAGATCAGATACATAAGGAATAATAGTAAATCCGGTTAATCACTTCTAAGGGAAAAATTTCAAAAATGCTGAAATCCCTTATTTAAACTCAGCAATTGATCAGCATAAGTACCAGTCTTATCTTTCAACCAGACCTCATTACCACTAGTAATCTTGCCAATTCCTGCTGCTCCCTCCCCCAGTTGTGCCACTAATTCCTCAGCAGCTTCAGTGGGCAAACATAGCACTAATTCAAAATCTTCACCACCATACAACGCCCAATCCAAAGCTTGCTCTGGAGACACCAATTTACTGAAGCTTGGAGGTAGGGTAATTCGGTTAGGATCAATCTCTGCACCAACACCACTGGCACCACAAATTTGTACAATAGCATCTGCTAAACCATCGCTACTATCCATACCCGCAATGGATAGTTGGAGGGTTGAAGGTTGAAGGGTTGAAGGTTGAAGGGTTGAAGGTTGAAGGTTTGAAGGTTGAAGGTTTGAAGGTTGAAGGGTTGAAGGTTGAAAGTTATCAGATTGAAAGTTATCAGGTTGAAAGTTATCAGGTTGAAAGTTCCAACTTTCAACCTTCAACCTGTTAACCTGTAACGTGAGTAAAGATACAACATCAAGTCTGGGTTGGGGACGCTGGTGAGCTTTAATCAAAGATAGTCGTTCCTCTGGACTTAAGTGTTTGCCGAAATCTGGGTTGAGGAGTAATTCTAGTCCAGCCCGGGAAGCACCATGAACACCTGTCACCACAATGGCATGTCCCACCTTAGCACCTGTTCTGCGGATAGCTTGGTCGGGGTAGACTTGACCAAAGGCAGTGATAGCAATAGTAATAACCGGCGAGCGACAGATATCTCCTCCGACTATTGGTGTATTGTACTGGTTTAAACACTGAGTCATGCCTTGGTAAAGTCTCTCAACCCAGCTAACCGCTACATCCCCTGTCAGGCTTAAGCCTACCGTAATGCCTAGGGGGGATGCTCCCATCGCAGCTAAATCAGACAAATTAGCAGCAGCAGCACGCCAACCAGCATCTTCTGGACTAGTAGTGCATTGGCTTACCCCACCGTAGCGATCGCTAAAATGCACCCCATTCACTAAAACATCTGTAGTAATCACCAAGGATTGACCAGACTCTGGAGGGGGAATTACCGCTCCATCATCCCCGACAACCCCTGGTGGACAGAAAGGCTGTAACCGTTCTAGAAGACCTTGTTCTCCGATATCTTTTATTAATTCAAGGGTCACGAGACAACGATCAATGATTGATACTTCTGACTGGCATAAACGGAGCTAAAGGTAATTAATCAAGCTTATCCCTGGCTTCGCCGCAGCCGCTTAGGAGCTGACCGCTTATAGCACTAAGCATTAAGGTGTTTGACATTTATAAAAGCAGCAAAAGCTATTATATTCAGCTATTGCTAGCATGCCTCTTGCCTCTTGCCTTGGGCGTAGCGCTATAACCGATAGGATAGCTATGCCTGCGGCTCAACTAAATTCTCAATCCCATCAATAACTCTCATCGACTCAATTACATCCCCTCGTTTGAGCTGTCTGAGTAACTCTTTGTTTTCTACAACATAGCCAAAGACAGAATAGCGCCCATCCATAAAGTTGATACCAGCTGGGGTAAGTTCTGGTTGAAACAGGAAGAAGAAAAACTGAGAAGAGCCACCATTGGGATCCTCTGCAGGACGTGCCATTGCTAGGGTACCAAAAGCAGAGAAAGGTAGCACAGGTTGCTCACGATAACGACCAATTTCTTCCAGGGTAAACTCATAAACCGGTTCCGAGTCCCCTTTCAGCATGATTTCTATGGGAATCCCTCGGTATTCACCAGTTTCTGGGTCAATAAAGCCTGTCGCTTTTCCTGGAGGGTCTCCTGCTTGCAGGATATAGTTATCTTCAGCACGGTTGAAGGTTAGACCATCATAGAAACCCCGCTGTACCAAATCCACAAAGTTACCGGCGGTGACTGGAGCATTGTAACCATCTACCACCATTCTCAAGGAACCTTCCTCTGTGGTCATTTCCACGGTAGCGCGACCCTTAAGTTGAGGTAAGTTACTATACTCTGGGGGTACCTCAAAGGGAAACTCCTCTACCATCAATTGTTCCAGTTCCCCTACTTGATCCAAGAGTATCCCGCGCTCAATCAAGACTCTTTCCTTGTCTTTAGCCTCCACAGCTTCTCGAATCTTAGCAATTTCGGCTTGGATCTGGGCAATTAGGGCTTCGCCTTGGGGTTTTCTGGCATCTGGAATGTCCGCTAGCAATTTCTGATCACTACTAGTTAAAACCACAGCAGCTTTAGTAATATCGCTGGTGATAGGACTCCAGCGTTTTCCCCGCATTTGTTGAGAAATATCCTCCAAACTGGCTTGTATTTTCCGCACTGGCTGATTATCTATCGGTAGGGCATAGCGCAACAAAGCTCTACCATCAGTAATGGCATTACCCCCTGGTAATCGACTTTCACGAGCAGGTTCTTGATTACCAAAGTTAAACTTAAAGTTCCACCAAGCTCCACTCAGACCTAAGGAAAGGGACATTAACAGCAGCCCCAAGAGGGTAGTCTTGGTCAAGGGTTTCCACCAATCTGGCAAAGAAATCTTTAAAAGTTTCATAAACAATAATTACCCCAAGCATTACACCAGTGGGGTCAAGGCTGATCCACAACGTATCAAAACTTCATCTCATATCTTCCCATGTCAAGGAAGTTTATGATACCGTTTCTCAATTAGCGTGGGTCTTTCAGCAGCGTTGCTTAATAATGGAATGATTTTAATAGTAGGTGCGCGCCTCCTAGGGCGCGAGGGATTGCTCGCGCCCTTGGGTCGCACCTGTGGAATGGGCATCAGGCGTGGAACTGGCATCTTGCCAGTTTCATGCTTATTTTCGGGCGGGCAGGATGCCCACTCTACTGCTATTCAGCGCGAAGATTCAGCAACGCCCTTTCAGCTGGGGCCCGCGCCCATCACACCAATAAACCACTGAGCTAGCCAGGTTATCACCCTCTCCCCCTGTCCCTATCCCTCCATCGATTTCACTAGCTTTGAGGTGATTGGCCAACAGTATCGTTTAGTTTAAGTTTGGCAAGTCCCTTGCCGCACCACTTTGGGACAAATCTTTAGGTTAACCTCCAAAGTGCAACTTTCAACCTTCAACCTCTCAAGGGTAAAATAAGATGCCGATTGTTCTGCCCGAGTTAGCAGGTTAATGATTTCTAGTAACGACTTTCGCACCGGTGTCTCCATTGAGTTAGATGGATCCGTATGGCGGGTAGTGGAATTTCTCCACGTCAAGCCTGGAAAAGGTTCCGCCTTTGTTCGCACCAAACTAAAAAATGTCCAGACAGGGAATGTTGTAGAGAAAACCTTTCGGGCTGGGGAAACAGTACCCCAGGCAAACCTCGAAAAACGTCCCATGCAGCATACCTACAAAGATGGCGAAGAATTTGTCTTCATGGATATGGAAAGCTTCGAGGAAACTCGTCTGAGTGAAGCACAGATTGGCGATCGCTCCAAGTATCTCACTGAAGAAATGGAAGTGAACATCCTCACCTGGAACGACCAGATTCTAGAAGTAGAACTGCCCAATTCTGTAGTGTTGGAAGTAGTCGATACCGATCCTGGTGTTAAAGGTGATACCGCTACTGGTGGTACCAAACCAGCCATTGTTTCAACAGGAGCTCAGGTGATGGTTCCTCTATTCATTTCCATAGGAGAGCGCATTAAAATCGATACCCGTAATGATTCTTACCAAGGTCGCGAGTAAATTGTTTTGATGCCCTGATTTGATGCTCTTAATAGATCATGAGATCATGGCAATCAAGATAATGGACTCAGCTGACTACTAAGGCAAAATAATGCCAAAAAATCTTAACCCTTAGCCTTTAGCCCCAAGACCCTAACCTTTTTTTAAAAATTGTGGCATTAGACATCAATCAACTTCGTGATCTGTTAGCTGCTATTGCTGAAACTGATATTACAGAACTGACCCTCAAGAGTGATGATTTTGAACTCACAGTGCGTAAAGGGGTCAGTATCACCCCTACCAGTGATTCTGGTGGAGCTAGCACTACTTATCAAGCCCCTACAGGCTCCGTAGCGGTTCCCATCGGCTCCACTCCCACTACTTCCACCCCAGTACTAGAGGTAGCCCCAACACCAGAACCAACCCCACCAGTACCTCCACCAGGGGTAGATCAAAAGTGGGAAGAAATTAAGTCACCCATGGTCGGGACATTTTACCGCTCTCCTGCTCCTGATGAAGACCCCTTTGTGGAGGTGGGGGAACGCATTAGTGCTGGTCAAACTGTTTGTATTATTGAAGCTATGAAGCTGATGAATGAAATTGAAGCAGAAGTGACTGGACAAGTAATGGAAATTTTGGTGACAAATGGAGAACCAATAGAATATGGTCAAGCACTAATGCGGATTAAACCTGACTAAGCATTACTCCTTAGATAGGTTTCACAGATGTCAAGCTAATAATAGCTGCTAGAAGCGAAAATAGGTTTGCTGGGCATGGGAATTAGAGGTCTGCCAACGTATATTTATTTGCCGCAGCGTCGGTTGAAAAATTTTCATCCAACGCTAGTGAGCAACTGCTCAAAGCAGTCTAAGCTGGGAAACCTCTAGAGTGGGAAGTTTTGATTGACATCTTGGCGAGTCAGTGGTTGATCAAGCATTAAGCCTTCTCCACCTAAAACCTCTAGTTGTTTCCCATCTACCTCAATCCATACTTGAGTATTGGGGTCTAGACTGCTTGCTGTATAAACAATTTGCGCCAGACGACCGCTCATGGAGCTACTGCCCCCACCAACGGTAAATTCCTGGGACAAGTCTACATGAACACCATCATTTTTGAGAGAAACACCCCGTAGTTTTGTACCTTGGGGAATAGTGGTCGTAAATGTGCCATTGGTCGGCCCAGCCAATAAACTGTTGAATGCGCTCTCTAAGATCTCACCTTTGTTAAGGGTCTTATTATTTAAGGGAATTGAACTGGGACTTAAAACAATTTGGTTATCAACATCATTGAGCCAATAAACCTGAATTTTTTCCTTAGTTGAGGGTTTTTCAGTTGTGGGTTGTATAGTCTGAGATGACTTGGGTGTAGATGACTTGGGTGTAGTTGTTGTCACAGACGAAGATTGCTGTGAACGCCATGCCCACCAGCTACCTCCACCTGCTGCTGCTAAGACTAGGATGGAAATACTGGCAATCACACCGAGAGGAATACCACGATCGTCTTGTTGGTCATGCATAATAACTGATTAATCAAAAGGTTGATTTACTGTAATTTGATTTACTGTGATCAGATCTGACTAGTGGCACGAAACCAAATTGAATTTTTGATATTTCATCCTTCATCTTTGATATTTCATACTTAACACGCTTTATTCCTTGATCCGGACAAATGCTGCTAATTCTAATTCACTAGGACTTAACTGGAATTGTAAGATACGGGCTGTGATGCCTTCATCTTCGATATTGCTCAGATTTAAGCGCTGGCTAAGACTACCAACAAATAACTTGATTATCTGAGGAGGGAGTGGGTTCCCATCAACCGACAACTTGGGTTCAATTAGCTGTATGCTTTTCCCGGTCAGGATGCCCACACCGGAGTTTAATATAATCTCTAGGGGTTGATTATCTCCTTGCTGCAATGTCACTTGTAAATAAATACGGTTGTTATCTAGGAAGTTGACTTGTGAGTTCAGTAGTTTATAACGCCTACTGCCACGACTGATCACAGCATTGATCAAATCGTTTAATACTTCTATAACTTCCGGCGACTCTAGAGCTTGGTTAATATCTGACTCGGTTAAAACTAGACGCACTCCAGCTTGTAGCGGTTGCCTCAGAGAGTTCGCTAGTGAGTCTTTACCACCTTTACGGACCTTCTCTATATCAAGGTCAATCGGATCAGTTTCTAATTCCAAGACACCAATCCGGATATCTGGCGTCAGCCATAATCCCTTACCAGCAATTAAAACCTGGTCTACTTTGCCTGGCAAAATTTGGTAATTGGGAGTGTTGTTAACTCGGACTTGCAATTGCTCGACCTGGGAAAGCTGGGAGCGGATATTGCTTTCGATCACCTTGTCGAGGATGAAACCCACCCCAGAAACGACAGTGATTAAGCCTGATAGGAATATGGTCAAAAATTCCATGGAAAAAAAAAGGCACAACGTTAAGAGTGAGGTCAGGCAAGGTAAGTATTCAGCTATCAGCTAATGCGCTACTTGAGGTGCTACTTGAGGTGCTATCAGCTAATGCGCTACTTGAGGTGCTACTTGAGGTGCTTTTTAATAAAAGAGGTAAGCATTCGAATAATGCTGAGTTAAGTCTGCTGACGGCACCTCAAGTAGCGTGAGCTAAAAGCTGACGGCTGACGGCTGACGGCTGAATGCTTACGAGGCAACGAGGGCAGTTAAGGGAGATAGGGCAGATGTAAGTAGTAGAGCAAAATTCAAGTTAACTGTTAAGACTTGGGAACAATAAACTTCAGATCAGGCAATAGAAGGGGATTCAATGCCTTCACAGGTCTTACACACCTATTACACAGGTCTTAACACAGTTAACTTGATCAGGACTTACGCACCAAGACCCTTAAACCCTGGTTTCTGGTAATACATCAAAGGTTTAAATCGGTGTAATTACCGTCAATAACCAGGTGGCTGGGGTAAGTCCTGTTTATTTCTATCCAGGTACTTACCAGAAAATTCCCTCTTAATCTTATCCCAAAACCCAGTTGAACAACCCTGTGCTAAGAGCAGGGGATGAACACTGGTTTTCCTTCTCACAATTCCAATTTCCATGGAAACACTATAACTTGACACTCCCCACGGTTAGAAACCGGGGGATTCTTCGTTCAGCGACCCAAGTTGCTGAGACAGGATTTCTCCAGTCCCAGTAGTGCTCAGGTCTCCCGAAGCGTTGGGATCTTTATCGATCCAAGTTCCGATGTGCCCCATCGTACTTAAAGCAGAATTCAGAATATTGATGGCGGCATTTTGGTCGCGATCTAGAACACATCCACATCGACAAACATGGGTTCGAGTTGATAGTGATTTCTTGACCGTTGTTCCACAACTTGAACAATTTTGGCTTGTGTAGGCAGGGTTAACGACAACTGTTACTCTGCCCAACTTTTTGCCAAAATACTCTAACCACTTCCTGAATTGATACCAACCTGCATCATTAATAGACTTGGCGAGACAATGGTTTTTCACCAGGTTCTTAATCCTCAAATCTTGCCTTACGGCACGCTGCGCGAACGTAGGCGACCATGTCGTTAGACAGGACTACGCAACGCGCTACTCTCTTAGCATGTTCTTCACGTTGCCTACTTATTTTGAGGTGTACACGTCCTAGCTTATTAATGGCGCGCTTACGGTTAGCACTGCCTTTTTTCTTTCGAGAAACGCGACGTTGATAGAACTTCATCCGTTTCTCGCTTTTTCTGTAGAATCGTGGGTTGGGTTCAGTATTGCCATCTGAATCTGTGTAGAACTCTTTGAGTCCGACATCTAAACCAACGTTGTGCTTTGTCGGTTCAACATCAACGTTGACATCTACTTGAATACAGAATTGGCAATAATAACCATCAGCTCGTCTAACCAGTCTCACTCGCTTAATCTGTTTAACTCGATAGAATGCCAAATCCCACGTCCCAATCAATTTAAGTTTACCAATCCCTTTTTTGTCGGTAAATTCAATGTGCTTGGGGTCTAGTAACTTCCACCCGGACGTTTTGTATTCAACAGAGCGGCTACGTTTTTTGAACCGAGGATATCCTTTTTTCCCGGGGAGATTTTTCTTACAGTTCTCAAAGAACTTAACAATGGCTGACCAGCATCGTTCTACAGATGTCTGACAAGCGTGGGAGTTCAAATCTTTGACAAAGGGATACATAGCGCGAAGTTCGGTGTTATACCGATATAGCTCTTTCCTCCCTAAACCTCGATTATCTATCCAGTAACGCAAGCATGAATTCCTAACGAATTGACCAGCCCGGATTGCCTCATCAATCGCTCGGTATTGATTGAGTTTTCCTTTAACTTTGAACTCGTAGACTATCATGCCTGTGACACTTGCTTATTTAGCCTATTACCTACAGTACCACAAGAATTGTTGTTTATGTGAGGGGGTGAGCTTACCCCATGGATGAATCGTAGGGGCTTGCGCTCACCCCCTCACACTCCCCGATTTCCGGTCAACGGTCAATGGTCAACGCTCAACGCTCAACGCTCAACCTTTAACCTTCCACAGAGTTTTTATAAGAATCCTGCGGCAGCACTAAGGCTTTGAGGTACCTTACCGTTACTGTGGTTGGTTTTACCATTGCCATTACGGGGTTGGATTACTCCATATCCCCCATGATTGCGTTCATAGATTACATTAATCTCCCCGGTTTTGATGTTCCGGAACATATAAAAATCGTGGTCTACTAGCTCTAGTTGTTCCAAGGCTTCCTCTACAGTCATTGGCGGCATGGCAAAATACTTCATGCGCACCACTTCTTCGGGTAGCTCAGGAGTGCGATCGCTAATTAGATCAACTGCCACCGATTCTTCTTCTAGTATTACGCCTGTCTTTGCCTGATTACGGGTTTTCTGGGATTGCAGCTTCTCCTTATATTTCCGCAGTTGACGATGAATCTTATCAGCGACCAGATCAATGCTGGCATACAAGTTTTCAGTCCCCTCTTGGGCACGAATCACTGTCTTATTGGCATAAATGGTTACTTCAGCTGTCTGTTTAGGGTTTATCCGAGGATTACGAGCCACCGATAGATTTATATCCACCTGATTGGTAATGTTTTGAAAATGATTGACCGCCTTTTCTATTTTTTGATGTACATAGTCACGAATTGCATCGGTGATATCGATGTTTTTACCTTGGATAACAAGCTTCATACTGACTACTCCATCTCGTAACGTTTGCGCTTGACAATAGCAGTGGAGGTTGGGGAGATCTGCTATTGGTTCTTACTCTTACCCTATCACTTTGTATTCTAGACAACATCAACTTTTGATTTCTCTTCAAATTCCTTTGCATTCGTTGACATTGATAAAATAGGGCATAGAGTATGGTACAATTGGCGATTGTGCGTAAATGTTTAATTAGTCATCAAGGCTTAGTCCCTTACACAGTGGCTTGGGAGCAACAGCGTACGCTAGTTAGTCAACGGCTCCAAGATTCCAGTTTGGATGATATTCTCCTGTTGCTGGAGCATCCACCAGTTTACACCCTAGGAAAAGGGTCGAGTATTGACTTTCTAAAATTCGATCCCAATCAGGTTAACTCGGAGGTGCATCGGATAGAGCGTGGTGGTGAAGTGACCTACCACTGTCCTGGACAACTGGTAGGCTACCCCATTCTCAATCTCCGGTACTATCGCCAAGATTTACACTGGTACCTCAGACAGCTAGAGGAAGTTTTGATTCAGGTATTGGCTGTCTATGGACTAAAGGGTGAGCGGGTGGCTGGCATGACTGGTGTCTGGCTAGAAGGATGTAAAGTTGCTGCCATTGGCATTAAGGTGAAGCGCTGGATTACCATGCATGGCTTTGCTTTGAATGTCTGTCCTGACCTTGCAGGTTTTAATCATATCGTTCCCTGCGGCATTGCGGATAAACCGGTGGGTAGTCTAGCTCAGTTTATTCCAGATCTTAGTGTGGAACAGGTACGCTTAGATCTCTGTGGTAAATTTGCTGAGGTTTTTGGTTTGCAACTGATTGACCAAGGGGAAAGGGGATTTTAGGGTAAGCATTCAGCTATCAGCATTCAGCTATCAGCATTCAGCTATCAGCTATTGGCCTATGGCCACGGTACTTCAAATGCATATGCTTACCAAATAGCTAAAGTCCTGCTACAGCATCCTGGTTTTTGGGTAACGGTATTGCCTCTTTCCACCGTATATTTGTTAATTTTTATTTAAATTTTATCAAAAAAATCACCAGCTGTGGAGACAGCTGGTATGATCCACGTAATTAATTAGAGATACGTCGTCGTTTTCCATGAGGAAAATCCAGGCTGCGCGTTCCCAAACCGACAGCCTAAAAATTTCTGCTTTAAATTAATCGTAACAGAGAATACGTTCTTTTTTGTAATTAAAGTTTACATTTTTTTGGTTGAGGCAGATTTCATAACGTAATCACGACCTTGATCAGGACGCCCCCAGAGGATTTGCTCGTGCTTATAAATCGCCATGCCTGGTTTAGCGCCTTTAGGCTTGTAGACATATTTGGGTTTCGTGTAAACAACTGGTACCTGTTCACTCTGACACCCCCGGCTGTTGTAAGCGGCTAGATCAGCAGCAAATTGCAAATCTGCTGGATCAGCTACTGTTCCTGGCTCTAATCTCAGTAGTACATGACTCCCAGCAATCTCTTGGGTATGAAACCAGAGGTCATAATCCCCAGCGGTACGAAATGTCAGCTGGTCATTTTGCCGATTGTTGCGACCAATCAATAATTCAAAACCACTGGGAGTTTGATATCGATAGGGCTGTGAGACATCAGATAAATTACGACTCCTTTGAGCAGAGGCTTCTAAATATCCTTGCCCAATTAGCTCTTCGCGGATTTCCTGTAGGGTTTGTAAGTCGTCTAGAGTGTTATAATAGGTATTTAACTGAGTCAATGATGCCTCGACTTGCTCTAAATACTGTATTTCATCTTGTACTTCTTTTAGTAATGGCTCAACGGCATCCCGAGTTCGTTTCAGTTTTTGGTGTCGCTTGTAGAAAGCTTGGGCGTTTTGGACAGCATTTTTCTCAGGATTTAAGGGAATCTTGACTGGCTGGTTGGTTTCAAAGTCCAGTAGGGTGATGGATTTCATCCCTGGTTGCCAATCCTGGAGATATGCCATTAATAAGTCAGCTTTTTCTCGGGATTGGTCAGCTTGGTCAGATTGCTGTAAACGTTCGTTAAAGCTAGAAGCTTTTTGCCGTAGTTTTCGTAGGTTATTATTTAGCTTCTGAGTGAGTTGGTTATGCAATCGCGCAAACTCATGTTGATTGAACTGGTTAGTGTAGTAGGCATTGAGTAAGGTTTGGATATTTTTAGCTGGTTTAACTATCCCCCAATCCATTACCGTATATCCTTGGTTTGTCCAGCCTGGCTGAAAAAGGTTAGCTGGTTGTTCGCCTTTGGCGTTCGAGTAGGGTAGATTGGTCGGTTGTGGGTTGTCTGTAGAGAACTTGCTAACGTTTAATAAAGTTTGTAACCATTTTTGCCAGCGTTGAAATAGGTTTTGCCAGTCGGATTCTTCTAGGTTTTGGGTGGATTGCTTTGGGTCTAAACCAGCTGCTTGTACCATAGAGCGAGCAAGGGTGGGACTCAATCCTCGATAACTTTTGAGTAACTGATTTGCTACTGCTCCTGGTATCAAACTTACTCGTTCTTTCCAGCTCTGGTAGGGTTCAGTCAAACTGGGGCTAGTGCCAGTCAGGGCTGGTGGGAGTTCGTAGGGTTGACCGGTTTGAATAGTACGGACGCTGGATTGCTGGTTACTGACTTGATGAGCAGTGGTGACAATCAGATTGTCAGCATCAGTGAGGATTAGGTTACTGTATTTGCCGATAATTTCTACATACAAATGCCAAGTCGGAGCTTCTCCAGGGCGTTTGGCAAATTGCAGGTCTAAGACTCTCTCCCAAGGGGCAATGGTTTCGATGGCAATTAGGGCGAAGCCACCTAACTGGTGCCGCAGTTGGTCACTAAAGGTGAAGGTGTCGGGAACCCGAGGGGGTGGATCTCCTATGCAAATCCGGGCAGCTTGGGGATGCCAACAAATGGTGAGCCAACCTCGACCATTTAGGGTGCGTAGGGCGATCGCAATGGTGTAGCGATCGCGTTGATAGACTTGTTCGGTACGTCCTGGTACCCAGGTAGCACGCAGCTCAGAACAAGCAGCGGTCAGGGTGGTATAGTCAACAGGTTGCATGGGCCAGGTGCCAGATCTGAGCTTGGTAGGATTGGGGTTTGAGAATGGGTTCGCGTAGCGGCTCAATGCTTAGCATCGGATTTGGGCTAAGGCTATGGGATCGCCTTCTAGTCCACTTCGTATTTTGGGCATTTATAGCAGAAGTCATTTGTCAGAAGTCATTTGTCAGAAGTCATTTGTCAAACTCTTGCGCTTACTTAGGTTTGAGACTTTTGTCATGTCCTAACTGCCCTGGCAACTGCTATACATACTATTGTATAAGTCAGTCTTAGGGCTACGATGTTAGTCGAGAAACTACCTATTCTCAAGTCAGAGCTCACCTAGCCAGTGTCATAATACCAAACCTGAGGCAGTGACAACAAGGCTAAAAAGTAGACAGGGTATGGGGTGTGGGGTTTGGTAAAAATAGAAGGTAATTTTGAGTTACCCCAGCAAAAACCTCCGTCCCCAACCTGATTCAACCGTCTCTACCAAAGTAGCCAGCTCCTGATGTTTCCCTACCCCGGTGACCCCAAACCCCACACCCAGTAAGGCTTTTAAGGCTGTTGGCCACCCCCTCAGGTGCAATATAATAAATATTTAGCTAGTAAATACCCGAAAATTCAAAAAATATGGCTTGGTACGATAATCCAACAGTTGCTGCTACTTTAGGTGCCCTTGCTGGATCAGTATTTACAGCATGCGTATCTGTATTTATCTGGCATAAAACAAAAAAGATTAAGCAAGTAGATTGCATTATTAATGATTCTTCCTCACTACTTTCCTTCTCAGATACAATTCGTAACGAACTCAAAATTATATACGCAGATGAACCTGCAAATTCTGTATTTTTATTCAATATGGAAGTTTTTAACTCTGGTAACCTAGCTATTAGGGAGCAACCAGTGAGTATACGTTTAGACAGCAATTCCAAGATTGTAGGATATACTTTCAAAACTATTCCAGAAGTTGGATTTGGAGAAGTTCGAGAATTATTACTTCAAGAAAACCGACTTGATTTAATTATTGAACTATTGAATCCGCGAGACCGGGTATATATTGAGCTAATTTCTATTAATAACTATTCAAGTAATATAGATGTCTACATGAAAAATGCTAACGTTACCTCTCGTGTGTATACTCGCCGAGCTGAGAATGCTATCTTAGGAATATTGTCTCAGGAGATTGATCCATCTTTAGCATCTCTTGCCATGCTCAGCAACTTACCATTTTTTGGTGGATTTGCCAATTCTATAATGACTATGGTCTTGGCACAACAAATTAAAAAAGCTGTAAGACAAAAAAAATAACTTCTATTCCTTTTTTTTAAATTTCCAAAACCTTCATTCGCCATTTCTAAAATTGAGAGGTTTTGTCTACTAAAGATTAACCGTAGGTCACACTACGCAAACACTATATTTTTCCTGCTCAGGAATAAAAAAAATGATGTTATTCAGTACCTTTTATGCTAAAGTTGCAATAAAAAAATCGGAAAGCTTACTGTACCATAAAAATGGTACTATTCAACTAACAAAATTTTATAAAGACGGCCTCTTTTAACTATTCCCTGATTCCTGCTCCCTGCTGCCTCTGCTAAACTGTTCATTTAGCATAACAAGTACAGAATAACCATAAATTTTAGCAATTAAACACTCGAAGTTACAGTATTGTTTGCACTTATTCACGGCTATCGTATTTTATATTTACCCGTAGGTTGCGTTATTAATGCACCATCAGTTTGTACTAATTAAGTAATATTTAAGTGACATTTTCTTTTCAAAAAAAGTTAAAATTAAATATAATTTTTGTGCTATAATAAAAGTGACCTTAATTAATAAGGTCAAAAACCAGCCCCCTGAACCTCAAAAACCACGGGGCTGGCTCTAACCCCTAGTAACATAGGAGATAATTTTATTATGACCTATCGAGACCGTCTTAGTCCGTGGGTAATTGTGCGGTTATTACCCAAAATGCAACGAGTCGTTGTTGCTCGCTTCCGTAACCGCTCTGATGCAGAGGGTCACTTGCGCAGTCTCCGACAGCTGATGCCTGATGTCAAATTTGTGATTATTTTTGATACTGGGGAGGAATTAGATCAGAAGTAAATAAATAACTGCTTGTTTGTGGACGGTTGACAGTGGTTTGTAACCAGTAAACAGTTAACGGTCAACCGTCAACTTAGGAATAAAAGTGTTATCAAAATTGACAGTAGACCCCTTGTTGATCTGCTCAAAAAAAAACTATAGTTTGTGTGGAGGTCAAATCTCCAATTGTCTACAGAGTAAAGCAGGAAATCATGGGATGGTTAAAATCATCAGCCGCAAATCCTTAGGCACTAAACCTGTCTATGATATTGGTGTCAAGAGCGACCATAATTTTATTTTGGCAAACGGTATGGTTGCTTCCAATTGCTTCAACAAATCCCACTCTACCGCCTATGGCTATGTAACCTATCAAACTGCCTATCTTAAGGCGAATTACCCAGTTGAATATATGGCAGCGCTGCTGACAGCGAGTAGTAACAGTACGGACAAGATACAGAAATATATTGCTACTTGCTCAACCATGGGGATTGAGATTTTGCCACCGGATATCAATCGTTCTGATTTTGATTTTACCCCAATCTCTAATAGTATATTGTTCGGGTTTTCAGCAATCCGGAATTTGGGACACGGAGCAATTAATTGTATTATCAAGGCTCGGGAGACTGGTGGTGAGTTTAAGGCTTTGGCAGATTTATGCGATCGCGTGGATTTGCGCACCCTTAACCGCCGTGGTTTGGAAGCATTGATTTACTGTGGTGCCTTTGATAGCATTCAGCCCAACCGCCAGCAACTTATCCAAGACCTGGAACCAGTGATTAGTTGGGGGCAAGACCGTGCCAAAGACCGAGAAACTGGTCAGCTGAACATTTTTGATCTGTTTGGCAACAGTAATTCTGAGCAAGATCAGAATCAGAACAATAATGCTTGGGAATCTGCTCCCACCGCTCCAGCAGTTTCTGATTTTTCACGCCAAGAAAAATTAAATTGGGAAAAAGAATTGCTTGGTTTTTATGTGTCTGACCATCCTTTAAAATCAGCCCGTCCAGTAGCTCAAGTTCTTTCTCCTGTCAGTTTGGCGGAGTTAGCAGAGCAAAAGAAGGGGACAACTTTGAGTGCTATTGTAATGCTCACCGAAGTTAAGCCTCACCTCACAAAAAAAAATAATGAACGCATGGCCTTTGTGCAGATGGAAGATCTGACCGGTCAAGCTGAAGGAGTTGTATTCCCGAAAACTTACGAAAAAATTAGTTCTTTACTGCAAGCCGATTCCCGTTTAATTATTTGGGCGAAGGTGGATGAGCGAGATGAAAAAATTCAACTGATTATTGAAGATGCTGAGCTAATTGAAAGTTTACGAACAGTAGTAGTAGAACTTACCCCTCAGGAAGTTACGACAAACAACCTTAACCAATTAAAATCGATTCTGCAAAAACATTCCGGTAAAAAACATCAGGCAAAATTCCCCGTACTAGCAACTATTGCTGCACCCCAGCAGTATCAATTTGTCCGTTTTGATTCTAAATACTGGGTCCAAGATCACCAAGTAACCGTTAATGCTCTCAAAGCTAGTGGATTTGATGCCCGTACTGCTCCAGTTATTAGGAGTTGATCAAGGAGTTTAGTCTTTTAATGTTTTCTGGCTTGATGTCCCGGTGGATAACATGATGTTGATGAACAAATTGTAGCAATGGCAGCAAATCATCCAGTAGCGCCCGAATTTGTGCTTCATTAAATCCACCCCGACTTGCCAGTTCTTGGAGGTATTGACAAAAGCGCTTCGCTTCTAACTTTTCACCAATAGGTATATATAGGATTGAAAAAATTAGATGCGTTTACCCTGAGGGCTGTGATGGCACGATTTTAGCTTTTCAGCTATTGCTGAGTCCTCTACTAGAGGACGTTGAGTCTTTTTGGCATGGTCTCGGTGGGTTTTTCCGTGGTGGCTCATCAGGATTCACAATGGCTCAATTACTTGTCTGTTCTGAGTTTCACACGACGCACGACCCTGGAGCCAATCCCTCACAGGGGTAGGTTTTTTAGATTTGCGTCGGGACCGGTGCGACCCGTGGCGAATTTAATTCGACGACTGTAAGCGCACGCCGTGGGAATCGGGAATCGGGAGTCGGGAGTCGTCAGAAGCGGGAAATTGTAAGACTTATTACTGAAAATTTTGTGTATTTTGATAGAAATCATCAGACTTATTACTGAAAATTTTGTGTAATATATGGCAATTCTGCGACTTGTGAGGTAAAAATATCTAGGTTTTAGGGACTGAGGCCGTGGGCCACGCGGGGCGCGTTCGGACCAGGGATTAGGCAAGAGTGAAACAATCTTGTATACCTCATGAGTCCTAGAAACACTATATTACCCATTACCTATTACCCAGATTTAGTACAAATGTTCGGCATTGGTGACATGCTCTCAGGCAATTCCCCCTCTTGACAAAAGGCGTTTTCTCTTATATATGATTCGTAAACTCGCTGTAATCTTTGTAGGATAAGGCTTGCGCTCAAATAGAACAATTGAACTATTTAATACCCAAAAGACAATCATAGCAAGGCTTTCATAATTCTTAATATTTCCTTTAGAAATCAGCTCTTAACTTGTCACCAATGAACATAGACACTGAACAGCTTAACAAAATGTTACAACAATAAAGTGCATTTCCGAATAGCTTTTGTTAAGCTACTTATTGGTGATACTTTGTATCAGTATAAAAAACTGAACCACCAAGTATTTTTAAATACAATTACAGTAGTAATATAGAAATAATTTAACCCTGAATATGCTCACACAAAACCAGATTAAACACTTTGAAGAAAAGGGATGGTTAGGCCCCCTTGATATATTTACAAATTCAGAAGTAGAATCTGTAAAAAAATGTATAGAAACTAATAGTTCACTTAAAGAAGTAGAGGGTCAGCCGATGATGATGCTCTACAACAATGTCCTGAACCTCAACACATCTCGTGACCTTCATCTGTTTCATCAACCGATAGTCGAGATGTTTAAAAACAACAAAATTGTTCGGGTACTAAACCAGTTGGGTGGAGACAATTTACTATTGTGGAACAGTAATGTTTTTTGCAAAATGCCAGGGGAAGGAGAGATCAAATGGCATCAAGTTTATGATTCTTACGACCCCAGCGCCTATGATCCTCAAAAGCCAGCACTGCTTTACCCCAATACTGAAGATATTATAAATATATCAGTATGGATAGCTTTAGATGATGCTAATCTCGAAAACGGTTGCTTACATTTTGCTAATGGGACACACAAGAAAAAATTTGGGCGAGTGCAGGTACCTGCTGAGGAAGGAATGTTTGCGGGTATAAAAAACCATAAAATGGTTTGGCAAGGGCGGAGACAATACTCAGTAGTGTTTGACTTCGATGACAATGAATGGGAAGTGGAAGCTGTACCAGCGCGCATGGGGCAAGCTATTATTTTTACCGAAAGAGTTATGCATTCCTCTCCCCCCAATAAGTCCAAGCAACAACGCCGACTAGGTATTAATGGACGTTATGTTCCTCCCAGCGTACAGGTTTATCCACACCGTTTAAAAGGCGATTTCATTGACGAAAATTTTCATAATATCAAAAAGCATTTTTGTATCCTGGTATCAGGGCAAGATGATTATGGAATCAACGTCGTTCGTGATTCTCATGATCTAGACAATATAGAGTTAGAATTTCAGACCATGTCCAACTTAGTTCGCTTTGGTCATGTTCAACTACCTAAAGGCAAGAAAGAAATAGAGCTTGAGACTCTCTATCAACAAGCAATGGAAGGGGATTGTCTAGAGGAGGAGCCAGATCCGATTCTGCAACCTAGAAAGTATATTCAATGGCAAGCCTGGAATCAACTTAAAGGCATGAGTTGCAGTGAGGCGATGAAGCAATACAGTCAAATAGTAGCCAAACTGCCAGTAGTGGATCAAGAAAGGGAGCTGCCTCTAGAAGAAAAAATTAAAGCTTGGTTAGTCGCTTACATAGCCAAAGTTTTTAACATTCAACCAGATGAGGTGAATAGTACTCTTCCTTTTGAGCGCTATGCTCTAGGATCGGCTGAGTCAGCAACTCTAGTTGCTGAGTTGGGAGCTTGGCTAGAACGAGATATTCCTGCTACTGCGCTTTATAGTTACCCAACAATAGAGTTTTTGGCTAAGCATTTAGCTAATTCGCGAGAAGCCCCGCGCTGTACCGATAGGGTCAGCGTCGGGATGACAGCGAGGCAATGAAGTAAAACGTAATTGCCAACTAAGACTCCTTTGGCTCAGGGAAACGAGCTATTAAGCTTCTTACCAGTTCTGAACTGGTCATCCCTCTGCGTTCGCGTAGCGTGGCCTACGGCCAATCGGCTTCCTGTTTTAACTGTTTTTTCTCGAAGTCAGTTAATCTAATCATCAAATTTTTGCCTTTCATTATGCATTAACACATGTATACACAACGTGTATAATCCTAATAGGTCGAAAAGCAGGAGATGACAACAATGAGAGCAGCGTATCAGTACCAGTTGAGATTGACGAAAAGTCAGGTTACTAAAATAGAAAAGTGGCTAGATCTGCTTAGGTGTCAATATAACTACTTACTGGCAGACAGATTTAACTGGCATGAACAAAACCGATGTTCTCTGAGTTCCTGTCCTCTTGTTTGTCATTTACCAGAACTAAGAGACAATCCAGACTATTTTTCCCAAAAAAGAACATTACCTCAACTCAAGAAAGATAGACCTTGGTACTCGGATATCCAATCTCAAGTCTTGCAAGATTGTGTAAAACGAGTTGACTTAGCCTTTAAACGATTCCTAAAAGGAGACAGCAATGGAAAAAGGAGCGGAAGACCCAGATTCAAAAGTCAAAGTAGATATAAGTCTCTTACTTTTCCTTCTTTGTCTAAAACTCCTATAAATGGAAATATCTTGACTCTTCCTAAATTTGGAAAGGTCAAGATGATATATCATCGACCTATCCCTGACGGCTTTAAGGTAAAAACAGCGACCATAACACGGAAGGCTGACGGTTATTACGTGACGCTTTCGATCCAAGATGACACTACTCCGGAAATATTGCCAGTAGAAAGTGTAACCAATCCCATTGGGATAGACATGGGACTCAAATCCTTCTTGGTCAAATCTGATGGTTCAGAGATTCCCATCCCTCAGTACTACCGAAAAGCCCAGAAGCGATTAAAGAAAATACAAAAAGCAGTTAGCCGTTCCAAAAAGGGAAGTAAAAACAGGAATAAAGCTATATCTAAGTTAGGAAAAGCTCACAAGAAAGTAGCTGACACCAGAAAAGATTTTCATTTTAAAACAGCAAAGAATTTACTAGATAATCATGACCTAGTAGCTCATGAAAAGTTGAACATAAAGGGGCTGGCTAGGACTAAACTAGCTAAGTCAGTGCTAGACGCTGGGTGGGGGCAATTCCTCTCTATACTGTCGAACAAAGCCGTTCGCGTAGCGTGGCCTACGGCCTTAAATGCTGGTTTGATAACGAAAGCAGTAAATCCAAGGCCGCAGGCCACGCTACGCGAACGAAACACCAGTCAAAACTGCTCTAATTGTGGGCAAAAAGTTCCCAAGGAATTGAAAGACCGCATTCATTCTTGTCCTCATTGTGGATATACAGCGGATAGAGACGTGAACGCGGCTAAAAATATATTGAATTTGGCGGTGGGGCATCCCGTCGGAAATAAAGCTTACCGAGTAACCGAACCGTTAGGTGGTGTTGGTGTGCGGCTCGTTCTGAGGTAGGAGCCTCCTGAAACAGGAGGGGTATGACCCAGAAGATTCGCGGGGTAAAAACCCCGAATCTTAACTATCAGTTGGATGGTGGTGAAAACCCACCCCATTAAGAGAATATGTGACTCCTTATCTGGCCACACCGAGCAAGGCGGCAACCTTACAGAGTGACGCTGGCACCAGGGCGGAATCAGAGGTGAATCAGATTATCCACACTGCCGCTAAAAGGGAGACGACATGGGTAACAGTAGTAAAAGTCCTGAAAAAGTGTCTAACCACCAAGCCGCAATCTGAAAACAAATGCGAGACTACATCCTTTTATTCTCACGATGCTCTTTCAACAGTAATCGTAATCTCTGAGAAGAGGATAGGCAAATTGGACTGCCCTAAATCGTCAAAAAAAATCTAATTGATGGAACGAGTAAAAACGACAGCAATCTTTAGGTCTAAGAAGTAGTCGAACCTTAGTAAGCCATGCCAAGCTTAATCCCTACTGTCGGGTAAGATGTCACCGGAAACTGGTGACGGGTATCAAGATAAACAAACTAATGAAGAGCATAGGTAGACACATGTCAAACAGATATAGTGACCTCTGGAAAAGTCAAAAGTGGAAACAACTCCGCCGGAATCTTTTCCGCCTCCAAAAGCGAGTTTATAAAGCAGTTCAAGCTGGCGACCTGAGGAAAGCCCGGTCTCTACAGAAACTGATAATGAAATCCCGGTCAGCACAGTTATTGGCTATCCGCCAAGTGACACAGCTCAATCAAGGAAAGAAAACCGCCGGAGTAGACGGGAAAGCATCCCTAACCTACAAAGAAAGGTTCGAGGTACTTAAAAAGTTAGACTCCAATGCGGAAAACTGGACGCATCAAGGGTTAAGGGAGATACCAATACCCAAGAAAAACGGTCAGAAGTTACCGCAAGAATAGGGCAGCCTTAATCATAAAGTTTTGACCCTTTTGCCCATAGCCGACCAACCATAAAGGCTGCCCTATTCTAAGGTTTCGTCTCCGGGAGTACGAGAATACTAAAAGTACCAACAATCCCAGATAGAACATGGCCATGTCTAGCAAAATACGCCTTAGAACCAGCTCATGAGGCTACGTTCAGTGCCTACAGCTACGGATTCAGAACTGGCAGATGTGCCCAAGACGCACAAAAAATGCTATTTCAAAATCTGAATTCCGGCAAAAAGGGCATAAATAAAAGAGTAATTGAACTAGACATCAAGAAGTGCTTTGACCGCATCTCCCATAGCTCTATTATGGATAGATTGCTAGCACCTGCGGGTCTGAAGACGGGGATATTCAGATGTTTAAAAGCAGGCATCAATCCGGAATTCCCAGAGCAAGGAACACCCCAAGGAGGCGTGGTCAGCCCACTTCTAGCCAACATCGCACTTGACGGAATAGAGGAAACAAACCCCAAGGTCAGAAGGATCAGATATGCCGATGACATGGTAATAATCCTCAAGCCTAAGGATAACGCTGAAAAAATCTTAAGGAAGGTCAAAGACTTCTTAAAAGAACGTGGAATGGAAATCAGCGAAGAAAAGACCAAGGTAACCAAAACGACAGACGGATTTGACTTCTTGGGGTGGAACTTCCGCGTCCAAAAAAACGGAAAGTTCCGGTCAATTCCCTCAGAGGAAAACCACCGGAACATACGTAAGAAGATTAAAGCCTTTGTCAACAGCTCGAATTATGGTGCCAAAGTAAAAGCCAAGAAATTAGCCCCTATCGTGCGCGGATGGAGGAATTACCACAAAAGTGGCGACATGAGCAGCTCGCGAGATAGCTTATGGTTCATAGCAAAAACTGCCAACCGCAAATTCCGAAAGGAAAAAAAGGTGAACTAATATTTAGCTAACGAACTATGTAAACAAGCATTTCCCGCAGTGGGGTATGAACAAAACCAGCACATTAACGTAAAAGGGACTAAGTCCCCCTATGACGTCGACCTAGTCTATGGGAGTGGAAGAAATTCCAAACTATACAACAACGCTACATCCGAGGCTTTGAAAAGGCAAAACCATTCCTGTGGATACTGTGAAATGAAGTTCATTGATGAAGAAAGGGTACACCTACATCACATTGATGGAAACCATGATAACTGGAAGAAAAACAACTTAATAGCTGTTCACCAAAGTTGTCACCAACAGATTCACTGGAGTCAAAAAGATACTCAGGAGCCGTGTGAGGCGAAAGTTTCATGCACGGTTCTGGAGCGGAGGTGCTCCCCGTAATAGGGGACATCGACCGTAATAAGAAGCCCGCGTTGCCCTAACGGGACAACGTCGGGAGTATGTCACTTTCGTCATCCTGAAGATAAGGTGCAAATTACATGGATCCAACCGCGATTATAGGTATTGGTTGTCGTTTTCCAAGTGCTGGAAATCCAGAAAGCTTTTGGGATTTGCTGCAGCATGGGGTGCATACCATCACTGAAGTTCCGTCAAATCGATGGGATGTTGATGCCTTGTATGATCCAGATCCAGCTACACCAGGAAAAATGAACACCCGTTGGGGCGCTTTTCTGGAACAGATAGATATGTTTGAACCGAGTTTCTTCGGAATTTCTCCCCGAGAAGCAGAGTCAATGGATCCCCAGCATAGACTAGTCTTAGAGGTAGCCTGGGAAGCTCTGGAAAATGCAGGACTGGCACCAAATAAGTTAGCTGACAGCCAAACAGGTGTGTTTATCGGAATCGTTGCTAGTGATTATGGCCGACTCGTGTTCAATGATCCCCTTAATATAGATGCTTATGGCGGCATTGGCATCACGCCTGGTATTGCAGCGAATCGTCTTTCCTATATACTGAATTTGCATGGACCTAGCTTGGCGATAGACACAGCTTGCTCGTCATCGCTGGTAGCATTGCATTTTGCCTGTCAAAGCCTGCAAAGCGGTGAGTCTAATTTGTGCTTGGTCGGAGGGGTGAATTTGGTTTTGTCCCCCGAATACACTCTCACTTTTTCTCAAGCTCGGATGATGGCGTCGGACGGTTTTTGTAAGACTTTTGACAAAGACGCCGATGGTTATGTACGAGGGGAAGGATGTGGTGTAATTGTCCTCAAACGCCTCTGTGATGCCCTGCGGGATAGAGACAATGTTTTAGCAGTTATCAAAGGCTCGGCAGTTAACCATGATCGTCTAAGCAATGGCATGACTGCACCCAATGGGCTTTCCCAGCAGGCAGTTATCAGGCAAGCATTAAAAAATGCTGGTGTAGCGCCAGCCCAGATTAGTTATGTTGAAGCTCACGGTACTGGCACTTCCTTGGGGGACCCAATAGAAGTTGAATCCATAAAAGCAGTACTGGGTCAAGGGCGATCGCCTCTTGAGTCCTGTGGGATTGGTTCAATTAAGACCAATATCGGTCATTTGGAAGCTGCGGCGGGAATAGTTGGTCTAATTAAGACAGTTCTATCACTGCAACATCAGCAAATACCATCCCACCTGCACCTCAAACAACTGAATCCCTTAATTCAGTTAGAAGGTACACCCTTTTTTATACCTACTGAGTGCCAACCTTGGTCTGTTGCTACAGAACCTCGCTTGGCTGGGGTCAGTTCCTTTAGCTTTGGTGGCACAAATTGCCATGTCATCTTGTCGGAAGCTCCCAAACAAGAAACCAGAGCTAATGAAATTGAACGCCCTGCTCACATTCTTGCTCTCTCAGCCAAAAATCAGAAGGCTTTGAGTGAATTAGTAGAGCGCTATGAGGCTCATCTGAGATCCAACTCATCCGCAAAGCTGGCAGACGTTTGTTTCACTGCTAATACAGGAAGAACGCATTTTGATCGCCGCCTTTTTGTTACGGCAACATCTACAACAGAGATGCAAAAGGCTCTGCGCGACCTTGCGGAGGGCAAAGATACAGTGCCAACCGGTCAAATATGCAGTCCCAAGCGCCAGAAAATAGCGTTCTTATTTACTGGTCAAGGGTCTGTGTATCTGAATATGGGGCGTCAACTCTACGATACCCAACCGACATTTCGTAATTGCCTCAAACGCTGTGAAGAAATTTTACGTCCCTATCTAGAAGTTCCACTACTCTCTGTTCTCTATCCAGATATTGATTTGTCTTCTCCAACATCTGGCGAGGCAAACCAAAAGTTATACAACACGGCCTATACTCAACCTGCTTTATTCGCTCTGGAATATGCCCTATGCCAATTATGGAAATCTTGGGGCATAGAGGCGGATGCTGTAATCGGTCATAGTGTGGGAGAATATGTCGCTGCCTGTGTTGCTGGGGTTTTTAGCCTGGAAGACGGTCTCAAATTGATAGCAATGCGGGGACAGTTAATGCAACAATTGCCTCCAGGTGGTGAGATGTTGTCCTTGCTCGCATCAGAATCTCAAGTGCGAGAAGTGATTGCTCCTTATGGCGATCAAGTTGCGATCGCAGCTCTCAATGGCCCCAGCAGTATAGTAATTTCTGGTAAAAGTGAAGCCATCCAGGAGATTTACAGCAAGGTGTCAACCCAAGGAATAAAAGCAAAATTTTTGCAAGTATCCCATGCTTTTCACTCTCCGCTGATGGAACCAATGCTAGGGCAGTTTGAGGTAGCAGCATGGCAAATCTCCTACAATAAGCCTCAGATTCCTCTAATTTCTAATGTTACTGGGCAACGAATAGGCGATGACACTAGCACTCCTGAGTATTGGGTGAATCATATACGACAACCAGTCCGCTTTGCTGATGGTATGCAGAGTTTATACCAGGAAGGCTGTCAAATTTTCTTGGAAATCGGACCCCAGCCAATTTTGCTAGGAATGGGACGCCAATGCTTGCCAGAGGAAACGGGGGTTTGGTTGCCTTCTCTGCGCAAAGATCGCGAAGACTGGCAACAATTGCTAGAGAGCTTAGGGGAATTTTACGTAAGAGGTCTAGAGGTAGACTGGTCAGGATTCGACAAAGATTATATCCGTGAGAAAGTAGTATTACCTACTTATCCTTTCCAAAGAGAACGGTATTGGACCAAAGCAACTAACTTTACTAACTTTGTAGATCAAGAGGAGTTCCAGGATTGGTTATATGAAGTAGAATGGCAACCTCAAGCTAGTTTTGGCGGCCAGTTTCCATCAGAGGAACTTTTAGACCCATTGACCATTAACCAGAAACTACAACCTTTGGTGTCGTCTTTAGCCTCTGTTAATAACTTGGATAGCTACAGTCAACTTGTGAGACAACTAGAAACTTTGAGTGTGGAATATGTCTTGCAAGCCTTTGACGAAATGGGATGGTCATTAAAATTGGGGGAAAACTTCTCCACTGAATCCCTAGCCCAAAAATTAGGTGTAGTACCACAATATCAACAACTTTTCAACCTTTTGTTAGAGATGCTAGCAGAAGTAGAAATTCTGCGCTACACCGAAAATCAGTGGGTGACACTCCAAACTCCTGAAAAAGTTAATCTACAACAAAAAAATCAGACCTTACTGGCTCAATTCCCCAGCGCTAATGCAGAACTAACTATGTTAGAGCGTTGTGGTTCCCAATTGAGAGCAGTTTTGCAGGGAACTATAGATCCCCTGCAAGTTCTCTTCCCTGAAGGGGATTTTACTACAGCTACCCAACTATATGAAAAGTCTCCTGAAGCACAATTTACCAACACTTTAGTCCAGCGTGCGATCGCCACTGCCCTGGAAAATTTACCTCCAAGCCGAGGGGTGCGATTATTAGAAATTGGAGCAGGGACAGGGGGAACTACTAGCTATATATTGCCTCATCTGAATCCAGACCAAACAGAATATATCTTCACCGATATCGGTACTTCCTTTACTAGCAAAGCACAAGAGAGATTTCGGGATTACCCATTCATCTGGGGGGGCGACAAAGCCACCTGTAGAGTAGATGGGAAAAGGGATTGAAGCAAGTGACAAAAAAAGATAGGTTGAAGATATCACGCTTCGTACCTATCAAAATTCAATGTTATCTGAATTATATCAAAGTCATTTTCAACAACATCTAAAAGAGTCAGATTATCTCTTATTTGAGATATTCATTAATCTTTTACAATCAATCAAACAGGTCAGTTTAGAAAAACTAGCAGCATCCTTACCATTTCCAATTAAGTATGAAAGTAGAAGAAAGAAGATCCAGAGATTTTTGTCTTTACCAGACTGGGATGTTAATAGAATTTGGTTATCACTAATTATGCAGTGGATATTTCAATCAATTGAGACCCAAAAAGTCCAGCATATCGCAATAGATAGAACTAGATGGGAGTCGGTAAATATATTAGTCATTAGTTTAATTTATAAGAGAAGAGCAATTCCGTTGTATTTTGAGCTGTTAGATAAAAAAGGAAATAGTAACTTTGACGAACAAACTAAAGCCTTAGAAAAAGTATTAATCAAATTTACAAAATATAAAGTTGTGGTTCTAGGGGATAGAGAATTTTGCTCAGTGGATTTGGCATCTTGGCTCAGAGAAAAGAATGTATACTTTTGTTTACGTTTAAAAAAGAATCATTTCATTGAACAAGAAAATGAAATTTGGACTCAGTTGCAACAGTTAGGGTTAAAGTCAGGAATAGCTTTTTATCTTCGTTCGCGAAGCGTCGCCTACGGCGAGGCATAAAAATTACTAAGACAAAACAAGTAGTGGGATTTGATTTGGCAGCTAAATGGCAACAAAAGCGTTGGGGAATGAGCGCAAATGAAGGATGGTTTATTTTGACTAACTTGGGGTCGCTACCAGTAGCTATTGAGGCTTATAAAACACGATTCGGTATTGAAGAAGCGATGCAGCGCTGCCTCCCCAAGACCGCGCTGCATCGCTTCCTAAGATTGTCAAAGATATTCTCAAAAGTCTACCCAAAAATGATTACCCGGTTTTGAACAGCCGTCTTTTTGTTGAATGTTGGTTAGGTTATTCTCTAGATAATAGCTTAAGGAGTATGCGAGATTTATTTAAAAGATTAAATAATACAGGAATTGACGTAGATATTTCAACATTTTCCAAGGCTAATAAACATATAAGTCAAGAAATATTTCAATAAATTTATAATAAATTAAATAAATTAGTCCAGAATAAATCCAATAAAAAGTTACATAATAAATACGCCATTTGTCCAATTGATTCAACAGTTATTACATTAACAAGTAAGTTACTATGGGCTTTGGGTTATCATCAGGTAAAACTTTTTAGTTCTCTAAATTTATCTACAGGAATACCAGAGGATAATTTGGTAAATTTTGGCAATGATCATGATTATAGGTTTGGTGACAAGATGATGTCTAAATTACCAGAAGACGGTGTAGGAGTAATGGATAGAGGATTTGCTGGATTAAATTTTATTGAAAAATTAGTGCAAGCCGATAAATATTTTGTTTGACGAATTAATAATAATTGGAAGTTAGAGTTTGATTCAGAGACAGGACTAATAAAAATTGGTTCATCAAAAGATGCAAAAGCCTATAGAGTGATTAATTTTTGTGATTTAGAAACGAAAACTGAATTTCGGTTAGTCACCAATTTACCAAGTCATGGAGATGGAGCAGTTAAGGATGATGAGATTAGGGATATTTATCGATTAAGGTGGGGAGTTGAATTGTTGCGGTGCGACCCCGGTCGGGTTTCCCGACCTAGGGAAAGCGCACCAAGACAATGGAAATTTTTAAAGATGCACCTAAAGTTGGATAGGTTGATCACCAAAAATATTAATGGTATTGCAATACAAATTTATGCAAGTCTCATTGCTTATTTGATTTTACAAGTTGTCTATGTCCCTAAAGAATGGGGTGAAAAAATATTAGATAAATTTCGCTATTTACAAGCCTGTATGTGTCAAAAAATAAGTTATGTGCATTGGATGGAAGATATTATGAAATGTTGACAATTGTATCATTGATAGGACAATTATATCTCTATATGTAAAGTTTTATTACGAAATTCAACATTTCTGGCTAACATCAAGGCACATACCTGGTCACTGGTAGCTACCCACAACCAATACTTAATGCCATCTATACAGTAGGTCGTTTCATCCACACACCTGACCCCTGGCTGTCTGACGTAGGTTAGCCATTGTTGGTAAGAAGGCTCCAAACTCTCTTGGAACCAGCGTTGCATTTTTGCCAGACTTCCCTGAGAAATAGGAACCCCCAAGACATATTCGACAAAATATTCCTGTTTACGCCACCTCAAGTTGCCCCCATATCAAAACCCGCCCACAATGCTACAGAGTCGTCCCCCATAGCTGAATCCTTCTTTGACTCCCCAAGGCATAGAGCTATAACCAGACCATCCACAATTGGGACAATTGTATAGAGGGCGGCGATATTCTCTGATTTCTATTGGTTGCTCGACTACTTCAGCTACTTGCTGGACTTTTTGTGGAGCTTCTTCTACTACCTCTAAGGAAGTAGCGCACATGGGACAGCTTTCATGCTCGATAGTCACTATTTCGTCAGGAGTGCCAAATCCGTTACGGGTAATTCCAAAGATGATTATACTTGGGACCACGCTTTTTCCCCTTTTTGCGCTTACTTTTGTTGCTGGGCTTTTGGAGTTGGTCAGATGAAGGAGGGACTGAACTATTTTTCGAGGAGCGGTTTTTGAGCTTGTCTCGCTCCTCCTTTAATTGTTCTATCTCTTGCTGCTGCCCAAAGATTTGTCTTTGCTGCTGTTCAATCACTCGTTGTTGAAGGGATAGTTGTTGTTGCAGCTATGCGCGTGCCACTCAACCAGCAGTACATTGGTCACCAACTGTTCGGAGGCGACGCTCATGACGGACTGGGAATTCTCGGTGGCGGTTGGAGTCATAAGAACCAATATACATCCAAGTGTTCAATTTGGCTTCTCCGTTGTCAATAGAGCATCTTTATTGCGGTGAGCAGTTACGTTTTTCCGTAGTGGTTAAATCAATTATTCCTAGGAATTAAATTTCAAGGGGTGAGTCTATAAAACTTGAAGGTAAGCATGGTTGCATGGGGTGAAATTGAGACGCGAGCACAGACCGTCTGATGTGGGAGCAGGTCAATTTTGTAAGAACACTTGAACTACAAACTCTTGAACTATAGTGTTTTCCGGGCTTGAGTACCAGTTATCAGTCGTTTTAGTACATTTGTTCTACGAATTTGACATGCTCCCGTCTGATGTCAGCTCTGGCAGGCAAAAATATATTTGGCTCACGACAGGGGAACTGAGTTGCGATCGCACATCAAAAATATCGGTCATGTAGTAGGAGTTTATGCTAAACATAAAGACATTAGTAGTATGTAGATATGCCAGCGCTCATTGCTATAATGGATGATTAATGAAGGACAACTTTTATGAATACTAACAATAAATTTCTATCTTTGATAGACCTCCTACGTTATCGAGCAACGAATGAAGGTAACAAAAAAGCCTATAGGTTTCTTTTTAATGGACAAACAGAAGCAAACAGTTTGACTTATGGAGAATTGGAAAGGAGGGCACGGGCGATCGCTGCTAAACTTGAGACAATGGGGATAGCTAAGGGGGAGCGAGCATTGCTGCTCTATTCACAGCCTCTAGATTTTATTTGTGCTTTCTTTGGATGTTTATATGCAGGAGTCATTGCTATACCAGCTCCCCCGCCTGATGCAATTCGGTTGAAGCGAACTCTGCCTAGACTTCAAGCTTTTGTCAAGGATGCCCGAGTTTCTATTGTGCTGACTAAATCTGAAATTTATTCTCTGTTCTCAGATGAATGGAAAAAAGATTTTGAAGATCATAATATACTATGGTTATTTACTGAGGAGATATCAGACGAACTAGCAAGCCAATGGCAGGAATTTAAAATAGATCTAGATGGTATAGCTTATTTACAATATACTTCTGGGTCTACATCCACACCAAAAGGCGTTATAATTAGCCATAACAATTTAATGCACCATTCTGCCTACATCAAGCAGGCTTGGAACTACACTTCAGATAGTGTTGCAGCTACTTGGATGCCTTACTTCCATGATTATGGTCTAATTGATGGACTGATACAGCCAATTTATTCTGGTATTACTTGTTATGTCATGTCATCATTAGCCTTTATTAAAAAACCAAGCTGCTGGCTGGAAGCTATTTCTAAGTATCAGGTAACCCATAGCCAAAGCCCAAACTTCGGCTATGACCTCTGTATTCAGAAAGTTAACTCGGAACAATTATCTGAGTTAGACCTGAGGAGTTGGAGAACTGCTAGTAATGGAGCAGAGCCAATTCGTAAAGATACTATAGAAAAGTTTATTCAAAAATTTGAACCCTGTGGTTTCCAAGCTACAGCTTTTTATCCAGCTTATGGCCTTGCAGAAGCAACCTTACTAGTAGCGACTAAACCTCACAATAATGTGCCTCAAATCACCCCAGTTGTGGCATCAGCCTTAGAGAAAAATCAGATTGTTGAGGGGGATACTAATCAAAAGGGAAATCGATATGTGGTTAGTTGTGGCTTCCCGATTTGTGACACAAATGTAATTATAATCAATCCCAATACTTTAATTAGATGCTCATCAAATGAAGTTGGCGAAATTTGGGTATCAAATTTGAGTATTGCTCAAGGTTACTGGAATAGAGCAGAAGAGACAAAGCAAACATTTAAGGCTTATACAGTAGATACTGGTGAAGGTCCATTTCTACGTACTGGTGACTTGGGGTTCATCAAGAATGGTCAGCTGTTTATCACTGGGCGCTTGAAGGATGTAATCATCATTCGAGGCCACAATCATTATCCTCAGGACATTGAATTTACTGTTGAAAATAGTCACCCATCATTGCGTAAAAATTCAGGGGCTGCATTTGGGATTGAGGTAGATAACGAAGAGAAACTAGTCGTTGTTCAGGAGGTTGAACGAAGTTGGCTGCGAAAACTGGATTTCGATGAAGTAAATGGAGATATTCGTCAGGAATTGATGGCGCAACACGAACTACAGGTTTATGCGATCGCATTGATCAAACCAGGTAGCATTCCTAAAACTTCAAGTGGCAAGATAATGCGTCAAGCTTGTCGGATTAAGTTTCTAGAGGGAACTTTGGAAGTTATAAATTCAGGTGGTGGTAATCCAGAACACTTAAGAAAACTAACTGTTATGAGTGTTATGAGGGCAACTCCAAAAAATGGGGCGCATCTGAGGTAGGGACAAGAGTACGATGTAGAAAGCTGAGTGTCACTTTCGGCATAAATTGACCAAAAAAAAATTGTGGTGTTGCTGAATAAAAAAATGGTATTTAAAAAAAAACCCATGGAATGCCCTAAATGTCATAGTAATAAAACTCATAAATATGGTCATCAAAGAGCAAAACAAAGATATAAATGCAACGAATGTGGAGGGTGCATCTCATATTTGTAAAAAATACGGGAAGTGTGGGAAGTTTCGTGAGTATCGGGAGTGTCCGGAGTGTCCGTAATGTGGTAATTCTGGAGATTTTATTAGAATTTTTGCCTAATTGCATGCATTGAGATGCACCCTCTTTCTCAACTTGAACCAGGATTTTGCTGAGGATTAGAAGAGCCAATAAATTCAGATTGAATCTCCTCCAGTTCCAGATCAAGTTGAGTTTTAGTTTTTGGTAAACTACTAGACCCAGAAACTTTAGATCCAAGGGTTTTATGGGTTGATTTAGGGGTCGGATTACCCATAATTTCAGACTTCAATTCTTCTAATTCTTGAGCAATCCTTTTATTCAATCCCCCGACTGCAGGCTTTGATGGTACAGTAGGTTTGATAGGTGTAACTGGTTTTTGTTGCCTTAGAGCTGTTGCCGGAGGTGTTTTAGGATGCAAATCTTTACTTACCTCAGTCGCTGATTGATAACGTCGGTTAATAGCCCCCGCTATCATCTTGTCGATGATGCGACCAAGGTGATCACTAATAGGATGACTCAAAAAGTTGCGCCATATCCAGACACCCTCCCTGACATCAAATAAATCACAGGGGTGCTTATCGGTCAACAAATGAATACAAGTGATGCCAAGACTATAGATGTCACTGGCAAAAACTGCTCTACCAATACTTTGCTCTGGTGATACATAACCAAATGAGCCAATCGCTGTCCCAGTTTTGCCTAGACTAGTGCCAGTAGCAGCTTTCGATGCTCCAAAATCAACCAGAACCAGTTGACCAGCGACCTGAGTTGCTCCCCCCACAACAGAAGACCTTGAACCCCTGCGGCGAATAATGTTTTCTGGCTTGATGTCCCGATGGATGACATGATGTTGATGAACAAATTGCAGCAATGGCAGCAAATCATCCAGTAGCGCCCGAATTTGTGCTTCATTAAATCCACCCCGACTTGCCAGTTCTTGGACTAAGTTTTGTCCATCGATAAACTCTTGGACTAAATACTGTTGGCTATCTTGACAAAAATACGCCAGCAGTTCCGGAATTTGAGGATGTTTGCCCAACTCATCCAGCCGTACCGCTTCGAGGGTGAATAACTCAGCGGCCTTTTGAACCGTATTGGTTCCCTGGGCTTGGGGAAAAAACTGCTTGATGACGCAGGGAGGTTTGGAAGGTTTATCTTCATCCACAGCCAAGAAGGTTTTACCAAATCCACCCTGACCTATAGGTTTAATCCCTCGGTATCGCTCTTTGAGCAGCAACTTCGAGCCACAGGCAATGCAAAATTTAGTTCCTTCTCGATTTTTGGGATTGGGGCAAGTGGGATTGAGACAGTAGCTCATTATACTGGTCAGCAGTCGGGCTTTTATCTATAATTATATATTGCCCTATCTACGAACAGATAAACAATGATGTGATCAGGACTGATGGTGACAGTAGGGAATTTTTTGAGATTATGTAGCTTATCTGCCTATCCCCTCATTATCTAATACCAAATCCTGTTCCCATACCCCCCTTATCCAAACAGCTATAGATTCCTCGAATAAAAGGATTTGGTCGATTTTTTATAAAGGGGGTGTGGCAAGCGGATTTGGTATAATTACCTGATTACTTCAAAACCTTATAGCAATCCGTGTAGGAATTGTGATAATTTTTAATGCCATATTCCCGTCTTGATGCAGTCGCTCATGGGGGAAACCACGGCAGTTGCTCATGGGGGGAACCCCCTTTGGCCTCACTGCCTCCCCAAGACCGTAATGGTGCGTTTGACCCGTAATTAAATTCGCCACGGGTCGCACCTCTGCATCGCTACTCCCTGTTTCCTGTTCCCTGTTCCCTGTTCCCTGTTCCCTTTGCGATATGTTCCATAATTGCTTGTCGGAAGCCCAGTACTACTAAAGTATTGGAAAGGGTTAAAAAAAACTCAGCACTGCCATGTAGCCAATCCACATCAGCTAATGCTTCCTGATAAGCTACCTTGGAATAAATCCCAGCTGGGATGGTAACAAAAACAAACACCAAGAGGACGTAAAATCCGATTAGCGCTAAACGGGGTGTTTGTCCAGAACGAGTGAGAAACCACAAGAATCCTAGGTAAGGAAATAGGGAAATGGCAAATAATGTCTCTTTAGAAATCATCTGAAGATCAGCAAAAACGGTTGTCAAAATGATTCGTAAAACGTCAGCCGTCAGCCGTCAGCTGTCAGCCGTCAGCCGTCAGCCGTCAGCTGATAGCTGATAGCTGATAGCTGATAGCTGATAGCTGATAGCTGATAGCTGATAGCTGATAGCTGATAGCTGATAGCTTACCGTACAACTTATCCCTGGCATTGGTAGCAACCTTAGGCTGAACGCCAAATCCACCAAGCTGCTCCACAAAGGGTACAGTTACCGACAACTGTCATCGCTGCTTGGAGTGTAACCATCCACTCCAGGGATTGTTGGTTGTCAAAAAAGTGCCAGGTGATAGCACACATAGCACTGACCAATGCTGGTAACATGGCAAAAGACAATGCCCACCAAGCACGATTACCAGTAATTTCACCATAGGTCCAGATTAGCCAAATTGCAGCGATCCACTCGATAACACTGGAAATGTGAATAATCCAAGTTGGAATTGATAGAGCATGCATAAGAAAAAACGTCAGAAAAAACCTAATAGTATAGGCTAAACTACATTTCCCTTGCTATTAAGTCTACCGTACTCACAAATCAGTACCCGTTAACGAGAAACGGGTACCCATTAATGAGAAACAGTACCCGTTAAGGAAAAATGGGTACCCGTTTGTTATACAACAGTACTGGTTAACCAGAAACAGGTACCCGTTTATTACACAACAGTACTAGTTTGTTACACAACAGTACTGCTTAATGATAAACGGGTACCCGTTTGTTACACAACAGTACTGGTTAACCAGAAACTAGTACTAGTTTTTGCTTAACAGGTACCCAGTTTTCATACAATAGTACTCTGAACTAGGAAATACCATTGCAATTGCCCTACTACCCTAGGCGAAGTCACAAATATAGCTAAGGTAAGCTATATTTGTGAGGTTGATCAGGATAAAGTAGACCATAACTTTCTAGTTATGAAGACAAATTGGCCTGGTGTAGTACTGTTTAATGAGAAAATAATTATATATGAGCCTTCAGCTGTGAGCTATTAGCTGACATACTTTAATTAAGAGCTGCTATCTCTAGCTTAGATAATAGTTCTTTCTCAACGTATTCCAGGTGATGTAAATCCTCAGCTACAATTAGTATAGTGACATCCCCTTGAGTTCGTAAGGTGTCAAATTCATAAGGAAAGACAAAATTCGGATTACCATTACCCTGGTAAATTAAGGAACCAATCTTTTCCCGGAGGGTGCTAAAACTACAGGGTTCGATTTCAAGTCTCAACACCTTCCAGCATCCATCGTAGTCACTAGAACCAAACAAATTGTCAAGAATAAAAAACGCAAAGGACGATCCGTTCAATCGGGCGTTATTTTCGATGGGAAATATTCCTTGATCTGTGACAATATAATCGATGCCTAAGATGCCAAGATAGCCATCATCCCGCATCTGCTGGGCGATTTTGAAGGAGTAATCGCGAATTAACCCTTCTATCCGTCTTGAATAGGGTTTTCCTTTCACGTTACCGATATGTTTTAACCCACTAAATAGCTGGCATGTCACTCCCAGATGAGCAATTTCTCCATTGCTGCCAATCATCCACTGGTCATTGGGGGATGTAATGACTTTAAGGAATGGCTCAATTAAAAAACAACTCTCTCCCGATGCCAGCATTTTTGGCATCTCAGTGTCGAGGTTACTGCTGTTAACTTTATAAAGTGATGAGCCTACAGACCCTTGTGCGCCCCGGATCAGTAACGTCTCATAATCCTTAAGCCAACCTAAGATTTCCTGTCGCAGTTTTGTCTCAAAATCCTCAGAGTCTGATGATTTACTCAGGATAGTTCCTGGTACTGTGGGAATACCAAGAGACTGACACAGGTCCTTAAAGGTGGACTTGTCAAAATACTTTAAGGTAATAGACTGATCACAGCCAAAAAAAACGGCATCAATGGTTGACGCCGCCTGTTTATCTAGATCTGCCGAATAATAAGGAACAAACACCAAGGGTTTTCCAATCGATGCAAGAAATGCTCTTACTTCATCCGCTTTTTGCATTATCAGCTCTGAGAGCAGTGCTGGTTCATTTTCACGGTTGAAGGCAAAGACTTTCTGGGGTCCTAAGCCAAGATTTTTCAGCCAGTCGTAGTACTCTGCATCCAGATTTCCAGGAATCATCACGACATCGTCTGAACCAGCTACAGCTAGGGCTCGTGACGCCCAAGGTTGGAGTGTATTCTTGCCCTGAAAGTGAGGTTGGCTTCGGATATCGAAGGCAAACACCCTGACTTGATCGGAATTTGAGGAAATCAAGTCCAGAATAGAGCTTGATTTTGCGATCGCATTTGAGTTTACCCTTGAGTTCAATTCATCCTCTTGATGGGCGTGATTACCAATTAACCTTTTGCTCCCAAAAGCACCATCCATCTGCTTACTCCATACAGACCAAACTACGACTTATTACAAATCACAAAAGAGCGACATTAAAAATTAACCTATCTCCGTCTAGGAGTAGGACAAAGCTTGCCCGCTGCTACCCTCATGCTTAACTGTTAGCAGTTAACCATAATAACTGCTCCCGAGTCAAGACCCTATCCCATAAGTGTTAGTCATAGGATATCCTAAATACACCCTGTTGTGATGAGGGGTTATCGACACAAAATTAGCGGTAATTGCCAAGTACGCTTAAGCGCTCCTACAGGCTATTCGATCGTAATCCTATAACTTGAACTGCTATAACAATGAAATTTCGACTGATTTTTTTAACATTTTCTGATCATAATTAGGTGTTAAGTGTTTGGTGTTTGGTGTTTGGTTTTAGAACGGGAACAGATACAAGCAAGAACCTGATGGGCTGGTTGACTGACAAAACTAATCAACCACGTACTCGTACGTTTGTATTTTGAATTCCAGTCGATACCGTCGTTTATCATGTTGTGTTCGTGAAGCCATCACTGGGTCAGGATCATGATTACTCAGGTGCGACCCGTGGCGAATTTAATTCGCCAAGGTCAAGGGCACCTATGTAAAACGAACCCGACGAATCAGTCTCCAGCCATTTTCGCTCGGAGGCTTTGACCCACTCCAAACCCTACCGAAAATAGCTGTTTCCTCCTGGGCCAGTGTGTGTCTACCCATCGACGAAAACCGGTTTCAACGACCTCAACCCCAAGGGGCTGTGACATATAACGTAGCAACTGCCAGGATGAACCTAAGCCCTTGATCAAGCAGGAACTGAGCGAATTTGGGATTTTTGCACATTCGCTCCCATTGGACTGGTCATCCCAGAAATTGGCGTTGCTGAATTAAGGAATGAATGCGCGATTATCTGATTTTATGAAAGCCCCCTAAATCCCCCAAGCGAGCAATCCCTCGCTTGGGGGACTTTAAGAGTTTTGTTCCCCCCAAGCGAGCAATCCCTCGCTTGGGGGGCTAGGGGGGCGGAACCATACCCATAATCAGCAACGCCCAGAAATTTTCCTCGATATCAAACCGCAATCCATATTCTTGAAAGGATTTCGGCGTTGCTGAATCAAAAAATGGTATTCTAAAAAGAAAACCATGGAATGCCCTAAATATCATAGCCATAAAACTCATAAATATGGTCATCAAAGAGGAAAACAAAGATATAAATGCAACGAATGTGGGCGACAATTTATAGAGGTTAAAACTGAGCGTGGTTACGATGAAAAAACTAAATTGCTTTGCCTAAAAATGTATCTAAGCGATGCAGCGCGGTCTTGGGGAGGCAGAGGTGCGACCCGTGGCGAATTTAATTACGGGTCAAACGCACCATTACGGTCTTGGGGGTTCCCCCCACTCGCTATTGCCGTGGTTTCCCCCGGAGACGAAACCTTAGACAGGGGAGCCTTTATGGTTGGTAGGCTATGCAGATGCATGGTTAAAACTTGAGGCGCGACCCCGTAATTTAATTCTTCACGCGGAAAGCGCGCCTCCATTGATTAAGGCAAGCCTGTCTTACGGTAACTTCAAGGCCTGCCGACGCTTGGCCGTAGGCCACGCCAAAGGCGAACGCGAACAAACCATGAGCGACTGCATCAAGACATAGAAAATGAAAATACCAGATTGAGACATTATTTAGCCAGACTACATCAGCGAACTCTTTGCTATTCTAAATCATCACCAATGTTGGAGTTATCAATTAGACTTCTTATTTATTATTTAAAATATCAAAAAATCCCCCTTTATAGTTAAACCATTTCGTTATTCAGCAACGCCTTTCCTTTTTCGGACACCAGACTGCCATTCACGGTATCTGGTAACATAACTGCTAACCTGCCCAGCTGCAAATGCGATTGCTGCTCGACGGTAATAGCTAGGAAATTTATGAAAAGCCTTATTGAACTGAGGATATTTTACATTAGGTCGCTTGGCTGTTTTATGCATCAACTTTTCGACAGCAGGAGTTAACTGATCTGCTGTTAACTCGCCAAGTTCAGACCAATGAGTATAAATAATACCAACTAAGTACCTACAAGCCTGACGATAAACTTTGACCGTCTCCCCGAATAACACTTTCTGTTCGGGGGACGGATTAAGTTTCCATTTGTCAGTTCGTATGACTTTTGCTGGCGCTTTCACTGGTCTAATAAAATATCCTTAGTTAATTTTTAGTCTACAAAAGATTAGACGACAAGAGATTAATGAATGTTCCAGGTTTTTAGTAATTGTTGTTGGCGTGGACTAACCACGGAGACGAAACCTTAGAGGTTGTCTGAGAAGTCTCATTTGCTACATCCAAGCCCCCGTTGGTCCCCCTCTGGGGGACTTTTAGAAGCAAATTGACTCTTGTTCCCCCCAAAGTTGGGGGGTCAGGGGGGCAAAATTCAGTATCAAAAAACTTGGGAGATATCCTCTTAGATAGGGTCGCCTTTATAGTCAGCAGGCTATGCAGAAAAGGTTTAAATCTTTTTTAATAAGGCGACCCTATCTTACGGTAACTTCAAAACCTGAGCGTTCGCGTAGCGTGGCCTGCGGCCAGGTGGGGGAATGCGTCTCACGGTCTTGTTCAAATTTTGCTTCCCATTCAGGTTCAAGAGCCTGAATGGCCGCGTGCCTGTAGAGCACGGTCATATATGGTTGGGATACCTAATGGGCGTTTTTCCGTCCGTCCGGGTTTGGGAATCCATACTCTTCTGGTGGGTTGTGCCTTTGTGGAGACTTTAATTTTGGCTACTAAGGCGAGACGCTGCTTATTGGTTAAAGTTTTAATCCCGTCTATTCCGGCAGTCTTTTTACCTTTGTTCTCCTGGGTAACTCGCCTGACCGCAATCATTTTGGCTGTCCTTGAAGTTACCGTAAGAGAGGGTCGCCATTGAGCGCGACAGGTTATAGGTAATAGTTTTAAGTTATATGAATTAAGGCGACCCTCTCTAAGGTTTCGTCCCAGGATTTCATCAGAGTCTTTTGCAGCTTTCTAACCACGCGGACATCACCACGTTGTGAGGCTCGGTATATTCGTTTTTGTAACTTAAATAAAGTCTTTTCTAGCTTTCGCCAGTTAACCTTATTCCATTCCGACTTTGGGGAAAAACCCCGAGTATTGGGCATTTTCATTACTACTTACAACTACACCATTTCCTATAACGTGAGTCCGTCAGCATATCCTAGATATTACTCTAAGCATTGGCAACTGAGCTCAATCTCGCCCCCACATGACTTGCGGCTAACTACCTACTCAGAATATTCGACCTTCCTGAGAGTACATGTGAGGGTTAATTCGTTCCTGATAACCATTCTGCGGACTTTTAGGGCGATACTATTCACCGGGAATATTGTGGTAAATCGTTATAGAGGGAAAAATCTATAATCTTTATTCCATTGACGTTTTGTCGGTAGCGTATCAGCCTTATTTCGCTACGTGTTTGTAACGATGATTTAAACGTATCTTCCTATTCGTACCCATGAGTCCCTTGCCTGTTACTAACACCATTTTTTGGCTTGCAGTGCTTCACTGTTCGACCCTTGCATTAATCCATAGGTGTGTTACTTCCTATGAATCAGGGTAGGGCTGTCACTCGGATTTCGCGAGGGTTTGAAGTTACCGTAAGAATAGGGTCGCCGAAATGCGCGACAGTCTGTGAGTTATGAGTTTAAGTTATATGAAATAAGGCCGGAGATGAAACCTTAGAATAAAGAAGCCTTTATAGGCGACAGGCTATGGGTAAAAGGGATAAAACTCATGGAATAAGGCTTCAAAATTCTTACGGTAACTTCAAACCACTATTCTAAGGTTTCGCCTCCGGATGGATTTTCACCATCATGGTTATCAAGTTGTCATGGTTCAGTTTCCTGACCTAGCGACTATTCCCCCAAATCCTTGTGGGATAAGGTTTATAGCCAACGAATCGCACTTTCCCCTCAAACTCCCCAATTCGATAAATCAGGTTGATCTGGAGTAATGCACTAAAACTGCGTACCTACACAGCATCAGTATTTTCAGCATTAGTATTTTAAGGCTTTGGTAATCAGGAAAAAGATAATTGGTAATTGTCATTACTCCTGAGCCATTACCGATTATCCATTACCGATTACCCATGCCAAACCATGCTTAGAGTACAATCTCCAATGTTCTAGTATACCCAAGGTTCTAGTATAAGCGACTCAAGACATAGTCGCTCAGATCAATCAGAGCTTGTTTGGATTCTGAGGGTTTCAACACTGATATATTTTTAACTGCTGCCTGAGCATATTTGGCAGCCATTTCCCGCGATCGCTGAATTCCTTTACTATCCCTGACCAGTGCCAAGGCTTGTTCTTTATCCTCCGGCTGGGCAAACTCTCGCTCTATGAGCACCTCTAGGTAGGGTTTTTCTTCGAGGGCAAATAAAACTGGTGCTGTGAGGTTTCCACTTACTAAATCTGACCCTGCGGGCTTACCTAACACATCTGTGGAAGCTGTAAAGTCTAGAATATCATCTACAATCTGAAACGCCAACCCCAAATTACGTCCATAGTGATATAAATTTTCGGCTACCTGATCTGAAACACCACTTAGGCATCCCGCTGCTTTAGCACTATTAGCCATCAGTGAAGCTGTCTTGTTATAAGTCTTTGCCAAGTAGCCTTCTATAGTTGTCGTGGTGTCAAATCGACTCAGTCCTTGTTGGATTTCTCCCTCTGCCATATCTTTAATCACTTCAGAGAGCAGCTTAACTACCTCTAAGTTATCCAGATTAGCCAGATACCAAGCCGATTGACCAAACAGAAAGTCACCAGCTAGCACAGCGATTCGGTTATTGAACAAGCTATTAACAGTGGGCACCGTCCGGCGTACATCTGACTCGTCTATCACGTCATCATGCACCAGAGAAGCCGTGTGAATCATCTCAGTAATTTCTGCTAGACGGCGATGACGTGGAGTAATCTTGGAGTTGGTTATCGTTGCCCGTGAGACCAACAATACAATGGCTGGTCGTAACCGCTTTCCCCCAGCTCCGAATAAGTGTTCAGCTGCAGCGTATAAGATTGGGTGACTGGCACCAATCAGGTTTTTTAAGTTTTCACTCAATAGATACAGATCTGCTTCTACCGAAGCAAAAAGGGAGGTCACTGAGGTCATGTGATCAGCCGACTCAGAAGTTAGTTACGAAAGTTTACATATTTCTTTCTTAATTCTAAGCTAACCGTCCCCGATAGGAAAATTTTGTTGAGTTTATGGCATAACTGGAAGGAAATTTGAGGAATTGTATAGACTTGTTAAGTCTGTACCGATCTCGGTATGGCTACCCAGGATTTTTGTGCTATCCTGATAATTGAGGGTTTTAAAGATTTAACATACTGAATTCCAAACAAACGTGGTAAGGGGAGAGTTAAATTCGGTGATCCCACCATAGCAAAGAAGTAGGCTTAGGCAAGACAAGCCTCTCTATCCCATCTATGTCTCAGGATCTCTACTGATATCTCTCAGTATCTCTACTGAGTAAACTTGTTGTAAACCAGACATAACCACCAAAAGTTGCCTAATCGGGAGCCTGAGTTGAGATGATTCTCACCTTAAGATCAGGATTTAGCTAGGCGAGGGTGGTTACGGTCAACTGCAGTAAACACCTGTATCCCATACCTGATTATCCGCAACCAGATCCTAGAACTATATGGTTTTAGGATGGCTTTGCCGCAGATTTCTATAGAACGTTGCATCTATCTGTCTCTTGTTCACTCTTATGTTATACATTGATATGTCGTTAATGATCCCCCTGCTAGCTACTGGCTACTTAATCACCATCTATGTGCTGTTAACACTAGCCCAGCGTGTTCAACGTTCTCCAAGGTACTTTGCTAATCCCATTAAAAACGCCTTGGCTACTCGTGTGCCAACTGAGTCGGCATCCCAGGTCAACCAGGTTAAGGGATGGTCTCAAAGGTCTCAAAGTGAATCTCCTCCAGCATAACCCATGGCCTATTCATCTGCTTGGGTAGGAAGAGTCTTGAAACCTGGCGCAATGAGTACCAGATTGTCTAAATAGATTTTGAGTTTTCCCAAAAACAGATAGACGCAAATAGTTCTGACCACTGTCTGTGTTGATCTGTTTGGCTATGAGATTTTGACAGGTCATGGTCTACTGGCTCATGATCAAGTATATCCAAGTATATCTTAGCGATACTCCAATATACAAGGTTGCCGTGATCAGGACTGACGTTGCCAAAAGGGTGAAGTCAGGCTTTACCCCTTTTGGCTAATGGCCTAAGGGGTAACGGAAAACCAAACAGCCCTGGTGGTGGTCGAGGTAAGGGAGAGTTTCTCCTCTCCCTTGTTCCCTCTGGCACTAGAACAAGGATTAGTCTTGCCTTGCCATGACCAGGGAAATGTTGCCCCTAGCTGAGTTAGGTAGAATTAGGGATTATATTGGGTTAATTATCCCAACAATGCTTTGGCTTTAGCGACTACATTTTCAACCGTGTAACCAAACTTCGCCATAGCGACGCCACCGGGAGCAGAAACACCAAAGCGATCAATGCTAATCATATCACCCTCGGTACCCAAGTAACGGCACCAACCAAAGCTGACACCAGCTTCAACCCCGAGGCGCTTGGTAACTGCTTTGGGCAAGACGGATTCCCGATAGGCTTCATCCTGCGCTTCAAAAAGTTCCCAGCTTGGCATCGAGACAACACGGACTTTCTTCCCTTCCTCTCGCAACTGCTCAGCCCCTTGGACACACAGTGACACTTCGCTACCAGTACCAATCAGGATAATGTCAGGAGTACCATCACTGTCAGAGAGGACGTAAGCTCCTTTGGTCGCGCTTTCAATGGAACTACCAGCTAGGTTAGGTAGACCTTGTCGGGTAAAGGCGATGAGAGTTGGAGCATTACGACGCTCAATAGCTACCTTATAAGCCCCAGAGGTTTCGTTGCCATCAGCAGGTCGAAGGACTACCAGATTTGGTATAGTCCTTAGGGAAGCAATGGTTTCCACAGGTTGGTGTGTCGGACCATCTTCACCTAAGGCTACCGAGTCGTGGGTCATTACCCAAATTACACCAGCTTCTGATAGAGCCGACAGGCGAATTGCTGCCCGCATATAGTCGGTGAAAATGAGGAAGGTGGCTCCATAGGGAATCAAACCAGAGTTGTGAAGGGCAATGCCATTGCAAATCGCCCCCATCCCATGTTCCCGGACGCCAAAGCGCAGGTTCCGGTTTTCATATTGCCCTTTCTGGAAATCCCCAGATATGTTCAATAAAGTGAGATTGGAGGGAGCAAGGTCAGCGGAACCACCAATCAATTGAGGCAGTACGGGAGCGAGTGCATTGAGAGTGGCTTGAGAATGTTTACGGGTTGCTACTCCCTTGTCTTCCGGCGTGTAGGTGGGCAGGGCTTTTTCCCATCCTTCCGGGAGTTGGCCACTGGTAATTTGCTCAAATTCTGCTGCTTGTTCAGGATACTTTGTTTTGTAATCAGCTAGGGTTTGATTCCAGGCAGCTTCCGCTTCCGTACCCCGTTCCACAGCTTTCCGTAAATGGTTGAGAGCATCATCTGGAACTACAAAGGGTTCATATTCCCATCCCAGGTGTTGGCGAGTGGCCTCCACTTCATCCCCACCTAAAGCTGCACCATGGACAGCATGTGAATTGGCTTTGTTAGGAGAACCATAGCCAATGGTGGTGGTTACCTTAATCAAAGACGGCTTATCTGTTACGGCTTTGGCTGCTGCTATGGCATCATTGATAGCTTCGAGATCAGTGTTACCACTTTCTACATGTTGGACGTGCCAGCCATACGCTTCAAAGCGCTTACCCACATCTTCAGTAAAGGCTAAGTCCGTAGAGCCGTCGATGGAAATATGGTTGTCATCGTAGAGAGCGATGAGTTTACCAAGTCCTAGGTGACCCGCTAAAGAACAGGCTTCACCAGACACCCCTTCCATGTTGCAACCATCACCAAGGATGACGTAGGTGTAATGATCGACAATGGTAGCATCCGGTTTGTTGAACCTAGCAGCTAAGTGAGCTTCTGCCATTGCCAAACCCACACCATTGGCAATTCCCTGTCCCAATGGACCAGTAGTTACTTCAACCCCATCGGTTTCAAAGTTTTCTGGGTGTCCAGGTGTAACCGATTCCCACTGGCGGAACTGCTGAAGATCGTCTATGGTTACACCATCATAGCCAGTTAGGTAAAGTAAGGCGTATTGCAACATACAGCCATGACCAGCCGACAAGACGAAGCGATCGCGGTTGAACCAATTGGGATTTTTGGGGTTATACCGCAGAAAACGGTCCCAAAGCACGAATGCCATAGGAGCCGCCCCCATGGGCAGCCCAGGATGACCAGACTTGGCCTTTTCTACAGCATCAATCGCCAAGAAGCGGATGGAATTGATGCAAAGTTCTTCGAGAGACTGGGTTGCAACGGCCATAATTTCTGTTTAATGGATATGTGTGTACTATGGTCTAACAATAATTTGTCTGAGTTCAAACAAGGGTGGCTCTCGGTTGACCCAAAGGTACTTTCTCATAATCCCATTACCGGGATCAATCAGCAAGAGATAGGGATTGGCTAAGCATGAAGGATGTTCGCCTGATAGCGTCTCTGGTAGTGTAAGATGAAGCATCAAGGATGAAAACAATCCATAAAGCGTGGGAATATGGGTTACTCAGTAAGTATCATTAACTAGTAGTTGTAACTACTAGTTTTTTCCTTGAGCTACCTTCACCCAATGCCTACCATAATATAAAGGCTACCCTTTTGGTTCTCCTACGGAGTAAGCCGTTAACCATTCAAACTTTATTCCCACTTTACCGGTATTTTTTGAAGGCTAGGGTTACATTATGACCGCCGAACCCAAAGGAATTGGATAGCACTACTTCTACCATCTGCTGGCGACTATAATTGGGTACGTAATCCAAATCGCATTCAGGGTCTGGGTTGTTCAAATTTATCGTTGGTGGAATCTGGTCATGGGCAATTGCGATCACTGAAGCCACTGCTTCAATGCCACCAGACCCTCCCAACAAATGACCTGTCATGGATTTGGTGGAGCTAATTGCTACTTTATAGGCATGGTCTCCTAAAGCTTTTTTAATCGCTGCTGTTTCAGTTTTATCATTGGCAACTGTACTAGTCCCGTGGGCATTGATGTAGCTAACCTGTTCGGCCGTCAAACCAGCATCCTTCATCGTCAGTGCTATAGCCCTGGCTGCTCCTTCGCCACCTGGTACAGGGGATGTCATGTGATGGGCATCACAGGTCATGCCATAGCCGACGATTTCGGCATAAATTTTTGCCCCACGACTGAGGGCGTGTTCTAGTTCCTCTAGGATCACAATCCCAGAACCTTCTCCCATCACGAAGCCATTGCGAGCGATATCAAAAGGACAGCAAGCTGACTCAGGAGTATCGTTACGAGTAGATAAAGCTCGTGCTGATGCAAAACCAGCCATTGCTAGGGGAGTCACCGCCGCTTCAGCACCGCCACAAATCATTGCTTGGGCATAGCCTCGCTGGATTAAGCGAAACGCATCACCTACGGCATTAGACCCTGCGGCACAAGCAGTAACTGGGCAACTATTGGGTCCCTTGGCTCCCGTATGAATTCCTGTCTGACCAGCTGCCATGTTAGCAATCATCATCGGGATCATAAACGGACTACAGCGGTCAGGTCCACGTTTAATAAGAACTGTTTGCTGGTCTTCCAGTACCTTCAGACCACCGATGCCAGTGCCAATCATTACACCGACCTGTTCTGCGTTCAGGTCATTGATCTCAAACTGGGCATCAGCTAATGCTTGCTTACTGGCAGAAACCGCAAATTGAGCAAAGCGGTCCATACGCTTTGCTTCCTTACCCTTCATGTAGTCATGGGGATCAAAGCCCTTAACCTCGCCAGCAATACGACAAGCGTGCTTGGAGGCATCAAATAAGGAAATTAAACCAATACCATTGCGTCCGTTTAACAACCCTTCCCAGTACTCAGCCACAGTGTTGCCTATCGGCGTAATTGCACCGAGACCTGTAACAACGACCCGTTTTTTCTCAAAGTTTGTCATCATGCCATTAAAACTAGGCTTATCGACCGTGAACGCAGAACTTGCGGTAATGAATCAGGCTGATCAAGCTGGAGTTTCTGCTCCTGCTCCTACTTTTTCCTCAATGTAATCCACAGCCTTTTGAACAGTGTCGATCTTTTCCGCCGCTTCATCAGGGATTTCGATATCGAAAGCTTCTTCTAACGCCATTACCAGTTCAACTGTGTCTAGGGAGTCAGCGTTCAGATCATTGGCAAAGCTGGATTCTGGCTTAACCTGGTCCGCCTCAACGTCCAACTGTTCTGAAACGATGCCTTGAACTTTAGTGAAAATTTCGCTCATATAAATATTCCTCAGCCTTTTTAGCTAGAACCTCTCAAGCAGTACTTACTGATTTTAGGGGTTTTATGATCTTATCCGAAAGAGGTCTCATCTTGTAGGTAGATAAGAAGATATACGACCATTACCCTGAGCAATTCCTTGGATAATTCAAAACGCCGCTGCCTTCTTGCCACCTGAGGATATTCAAGACTACGTCAATGAGATCAAGCAGTACTTTGGTCAAACTTACCACAGCCGAGCCCCACATAAATCTCCTTCCCACGTTACCTGGCAACCTACCTTTGAATAGACTATGGATATCTTGTCGATCTTAAGACAGCATCTGAAAGCCAATGTTTGAGAGCTGATTTCTAAACAGAACCTTAAACTGTTGCTAGTCGTTTTGTCATCAGGCGAATGAGAGAACCAGAAATCATCGCCTCACTCATCTGTGTATACTGTTCATAGTCCTTACTCAAACGGCGAAATCGATTCAACCACCCAAACGTGCGTTCCACGATCCAACGCTTTGGCAAGCAATATCTCAAACTCCTTTGACTTGCGTTCTATGACTTCTACTTGCACTGACTCACCACACACTTGTTTGACCGCATGGGCAAAATTCTTTCCCGAATACCCTTGATCCACCCAAACCACTTTCAACTTGGAGAGAGCTTCTTTCGACTCATTAAAAACAACAACAGCTCCCAATCGCTCTGACATGTTTGCTTCGGTCACTAACATACCAATCAGCAAACCTGGCGAATCTACGACGATATGGCGTTTACGGCCTTTAACCTTCTTGCCACCGTCATAGCCGTAGACATCCCCCTTTTTTCTGTGGTCTTCACCGATTGAGAATCGGCTATCGCCACCGTTGATTGTTCGTCACGTCCTGATTCGGTGCGTAACTGGCCTCGTAACTTGTCATGAATCCCTTGCCATATGCCAAAGCGGTTGCCACTTGCGAAAGTATTTATAGACAGTAGAATAGGGCGGTAAATCATGAGGCAACATTTCCCATTGACAGCCCGTGCGTTGTACGTAAAATATCCCGTTAAGAATCTCACGAAGATTAACCGTTCTGGGATGACCGAACCCTTTAGGACTCGGTAAGTAGGGTTCAATGATGCTCCATTCCGCATCACTGAGGTCACTAGGATAGTTTGGGCGATGGGGGTTAGCAATCTTAGGTAAGCGGCTCATGGAGAAATGCCAGAGGAAGTCCAGGTAATAATCTACAAGGACTACCACAGTTGTAGTCCATTTCTTTAGACTACCTTTAGAAATCAGCTCTGAGACCCTGAACCCACTTTCGTTAATCCTTAAAGGCTTTGGTGCCTTTGTTACCAGTGTTATCTATCTATATTAGTGTCCTCAAGACCCTAACACTGCTTAGTTTGCACAACGTTTTGATGGTAACCTAAGAGACATCCTCGGGAATTGTACACCAAACCTCGCCAAACCGCTCCTTTTCCGCGCAGATGACGGTTGCCTTCCAAGCTTTAGCCAGCCAAACGTTAGAGTTTCATGGGCAGAATTTCAACATCGTTCCTTGAGTTCACCCTGTTAATTCACGATGGTCGGTCTTGGAAAGTTTCAGCTGTTTTTTATTTTTGTCAAGCTAATTAAACAAAACTTTATAAAAAAAACCGAGTAACGGGAAGCTGACTTCTTAAGCCTTCCTTAAACAGAGCACTAGACTCTTGCCATATCGGGTGTCTTAGTAACCTTGCAAGAGTCAAAAAGCCTAAGGCTTATGAGTTTAACGGAGTTGCGATCCCAGGGATCGTGCGTCAATCCATTAAGTCGAGCTTAGTATCAGTATGAATACTTAATACAGTACTTCTACCGATTTTAATACAGTACTTCTACCAATTTTTAAGTTATACCAATTCTTAAGTTATACCAATTCTTAGTGCTCACATGGCTACACATTCGTTTGATCTGAGCATCTAAGCCTCTGAGCATCTGAGCCTCTGACCATCTGACCATCTGACCATCTGCATCTATAACTTCTACTTTGAAGAATTGGTATTAGTTGATGGGCTAACTAACCAATCCCGACTAAAAGCCTAGCAGTCAAAAATTTTTGTTTTATCAAGAGGAGCTTTTCAAAATACACTAATTCGGTTAAATTCCTCGTAATATCAGTTTTGGAATGAGTTAGCTCAGTTAGCTCAATTATGTATTTACACGGTTGTCGTACTAGGTCACGTTGATGCTAAAAGTGATGTAATCACTTGACAAGGAAGGTCTCATGAATTCAAGTATCATTTTTTGGTTATTCAGCTGGTTTTTATTGGCAATTTATGATTATAAACCCAAAAACAATACTATCAAAGATAGCAATCAAATCCAAAATTTATTAATTTATTGGTTTTTTTTTATTTTCAATAACTATGAAGCCATTGAACAAGATCTAAATTTGGCTAATGAGAAAATCAAGTGGCTGGACTATGAACTTAAAGAAAGTCATCAGCAAATCATCGGGATAATCAATAAGTTTATTGTAGTTAATAACTCCTTAAGGAGGTTGCATAAAAAAAATGTCTCACTGCAAGAGAGGGTTGAACGGCTGGAGTTGGAAAAGCAGGCTTTTCTTGAAGAGCTTGATGGCGGAGCAGAAACTTCAAATTGGGATTATCAAGCCTGGGAGTTTATGGTACAGAAAACCAAAGGAATAATTGTGGAGCTAAACCAAGTCAAGACGGAAGTTAAATCACTCCTAAGACAAAACAAACAATTGGCATGGGATAAAGCATGCTTAGAAAGGCAACTTGAGTTGGAGAGGGCTGAAAATCAATGCCTGACTATGGAAAAACAACAACTAAATCAGCAAAAAAATATCTTGGCAGGGAAACTGAGACAGAAGCATATTGAAACTCAATCCCTACTCACTGAAATCGAAGCACTAAAGATGTAAAAACCAAGATGTGTTGATGATAAATTTTGATCAGTCTACAAGCTTAAAGCAGGACAGTTACGGTCATGAGTAATATCCTGTCCGGTTGACTACTTATAATTCTGGGTTTTTCGTTAATTGAAAATTGAAAATGGCAAATCAACAATTAACAATTAACAATTAACAATTAACAATTAACAATTAACAATTAACAATTAACAATTAACAATTCATGAGTATAGTATTAACCATTTTATAAGTGATTAACCGGACTTGATCTTACCACTTACTAATTTCCAAATATTGACTCTACCAGGTTAAGTTAGTAGCCGAATACTACCACAAACTATTTGATAGTTAAGTGACCCTTGAGCATGAACATACAAACCAGGCAATAGCCAAAGCAAAATAGACAATAGTTATGGGTATAGTATATTTTATTCAAGTCATTAGTAACCCGTCAGTGGGGCTAGCCCCAAGGGTACCAGAATAAACTAACCCCCGCTGTGTGTCCAGAGTCAAGATTGCCCCATCCCGAATCAATTGGGTCGCATTATTCACCCCCACAATTACTGGCACACCCAAGCGTAACCCAATCACTGCTGCATGGCTAGTTATACTATCTTCCTCAGTGATAATTCCTGCTGCCTTGCGAATGACTTCCACAAATTTGGCATTGGTTGAAGGAGCCACTAGGATTTCTCCGTGGTTGAAGTTAGGTAAATCACCATCAGTGTCAGCCACCCGAGCAACACCACTTACTGATCCCTGACCAATACCAACTCCCTGACCCAAAACTGCTTTGACTACTTCTACTTTAATTAAGTCTGTTGACCCAGCCACACCTTGGATTGTCCCAGCCGTCATGACGACCAAATCTCTTTCTGTTAGAAGCTGTTTTTCCTGAGCCACACTCATTGCGGCTTGGAAGGTCTGACCAGTTGAGGGTAAATCCAGGACTAACAAAGGTCTGACCCCCCAAACTAGCTGGAGTTGTCGAGCCACATCTACATGAGGTGTTACTGCTAATATGGGAGTTTGGGGTCGGAATTTAGAAACATTCCGCGCTGTAGCACCGGTTTTAGTCAGAGTCATGATGGCTGCTGCCTCTAACTGCTCGGCAATGTGACCAACTGCTTGGGATATAGCATTGGGAATGGAGCGGCTGGTGTCACGAGCATGACCGATAATCTGTTCTTGCTCAATGCGCACCGCAACCGTGCCCATGGTCTTTACGGCTTCTACTGGGTATTTACCAACAGCTGTTTCGTTAGAGAGCATGACTGCATCAGTGCCATCAAGGATAGCATTAGCTACATCAGAAACTTCTGCACGAGTTGGTCGGGGCGAGTGAACCATACTGTCCAACATTTGAGTGGCAGTGATGACTGGGATTCCCCGTCGATTGGCTGAGGCAATCAGTCGCTTTTGTAAGATTGGTACATCCTCTGCTGGCAGTTCTACCCCTAAGTCACCCCTAGCAACCATCACCCCATCGCACAGGGAGATAATTGCCTCCATTTGCTCAATGGCTTCATGCTTTTCAATTTTGGCAACCACGGGTACCTGCTTCCCAGCACTGTTAATCAGTTCTTTGATTTCCAAGATGTCCTGAGGATTACGAACAAAGGAGAGTGCTACCCAATCCACACCTTGATCCAAACCAAACATTAAATCTCGTCGGTCTTTATCGGTCAGAGCTTTGATAGATAGGTAGACACCAGGGAAGTTAACTCCTTTGTTATTTGAGAGGGGTCCACCGACGGTAACGGTACAGTGCAAGGCTCGTTCCTCTCGGTCTACCTTATCTACCCGCATCTCAACTTTGCCATCATCTAATAGGATGGTGGCTCCCACAGGCACTTCGTCCGCTAGGGGTTCGTAGGTAACTGAACTGATTTCCTGTTTACCAACCATCGATTTGCTGGTTAAGGTGAAGCGATCGCCATTGTTGACAACAATGGAACCGTTTTCAAACCGCCCCAAGCGAATTTTCGGTCCTTGCAAGTCTTGGAGGATCGCTACAGGCTGATTGAGTTCAAAGGCCGTCTGGCGAATCAGGCGAATATTGCGCTGATGGTCTTCATGGGTGCCATGGGAAAAGTTGAGTCGTAAAGTGGTGGCACCAGCTTGAATTAGTGCCTTGAGAACATCTGGGCTATTGCTCGCAGGGCCAATTGTGGCAACAATCTTTGTCCGACGTAGGGAATTTGGCGATTGCATAAACGTCAAAGGGATTAGGTGGGTTTCCCGAACAACACCTTAGCATGGCACATTATTGTTATTTGTTTGATATTAAGTTTTCCTCAATATCTTTACCAAGACTTCTAATTAGTCATTAGTCATTAGTCATTAGTACCAAGCCAGGTTTAACAAGATTCGGTAAACATTCCCTAATCTACACTAAGTGCGGTTAGTGGGGGATGAATTGCCAGTCAAAAAATTTTTCTCCTAATTAAGTTGTAATCAATAAGATATTCCGGCTTAGTCGAGGGTACTTCACGGGTTACTATTGCGGTATTGGATCCGGTAAATTCGGTTGTTGGCTTCTTCTGTGACGAGCAGACTGCCATCTTTTAGCACCAGCAACCCAACTGGACGTCCCCAGGTGGTTGGTCCTGAGGAATCGATCAGAAAACCAGTCAGAAAATCTTCATAATAGCCTAATGGTCGTCTATCAGTTTTAAAGGGAACAAAGACAAGTTTGTAACCGGTGCCTCGGTTACGATTCCAAGAGCCACGAAACGCTACAAAGGCACCGTTACGATACTTTTCTGGAAAGGTCCGTCCATCATAAAATTGTAATCCTAGTGCTGCTGAGTGCGATTGGAACAAGACATCGGGAGTTCGGGTTTGGGCAACCAGTTCAGGTTTGATGCTTTGACCATTGCGGGTTTGACGGGGATCGATGAGATGGGGGGCTAAATAGGCATAGGGCCAACCATAGAATTCCCCTTGGCGAATACGGGTGAAGTAATCAGGAACTAGGTCATCTCCGATCAGATCTCGTTCATTGACGGTAGTGTACAGTTCACCAGTAATTGGGTGAAAGTCGAGACCGACAGGATTACGTAACCCATAGGCAAAAGTCTGTTGGTTTGAGCCGTCCAAGTTCATCACCTGTACCGATGCTCGGGGTAGGGGTTCGCGATCGACATTAGACCGTGAACCAATAGAGACGTAGATTTTGTTTAGCTTGGGAGATACTACCACATTGCGTGTCCAATGCTGGTTGTAGCCGCCGCCAGGAAGGTCAGCAATTTTTTGACCTTTGCCAGTGAGTTGGTCTTGACCTTTTGTGTAGGGAAACCGGAGTACAGCATTAGTGTTGCCCAAGAAGAAGTATTGATCAGCAAAGGCCATGCCAAAGGGAATATTTAACCCATTACTGGCACTAGCAAAAGTTTTTTTGACATCAGCAACTCCATCACCATTGCTGTCGCGCAATAAACGAATACGATTTGCCCGAGTTTCTGTGACCAAGATATCGCCAGTGGGAGTAAGTGCTAGCCAGCGGGGACGGTCTAACCCATCAGCAAATACGTTCACTTGGAAACCCGCTGGTACTTTTAGGCTTGGGTTGGATGGTATTGCTACCACTTTTGGAGGTCGAGAGGCGCTAGTAGTAGCAAAAGGTTGGGGTAAATCATTCAGGGTAATTTGAATCGGTTGGGGTGTCAGGGTTTTGGTATCGATTAGGGTTTTTGTGGATAAAGCATTTGTTTGTGTAGGTGCCTGAGCAATTTGGGGAGATTCTTCAGAGGAGGACTTTTGTACAATCGGTGCCGCAGGTGCTTGAGTTGAAGTGCTGGTTGAACCACAGGCTACTACCGTAGTCATCAGCAGTTGCAGGATCAGGAAACGTGGGGAATTCATGGTCAGGAGCACAGGGTGATATTGGGATTGATCTTAACTGACCAAGTAGCAATCAAAGGTATTAGTTGATTGCGGTTGCAGGTTGAAGGTTAGTAGGTTGCAGGTTGAAGGTTAGTAGGTTGAAGGTTAGTAGGTTGCAGGTTGAAGGTTAGTAGGTTGCAGGTTGAAGGTGTTGCCGGTTGCTGCTTAAAACCTTGGCCAAAAGGCCATGCTACGCGAACAACCTACCCTACACCGAACGCCACAGGCGAACAACCTGTTAACCTTCAACCTGTTAACCTTGGCCTTTCCGCCACGCGATCGCGTTCAACCCCATCTTCCCATAGCCTCCAGTTATCCCTACTTCAGGCAAAGCGTATCATTTATTCCCATATTTTGGTTATAAAAATATAAATAAATGTTGCAAATATCCCCAAAATAGGTTAACTTATATTACAGAAGCTAACAAAACCCTAGGAGATCTATAACAATGACTCAAGAGCAAGAATCTAAGTTCGGTTTCACCAACTTTGCTGAAACCTGGAATGGCCGTTTGGCAATGCTTGGTTTCGCCATTGGCTTGGCTACCGAGTTGCTTACTGGTAACGGAATTCTGGAACAACTAGGTCTGATTTAATCTACCATAAGCAATTGGGCGCACGGTGTGCGCCCCTACAGTTGATTTGTGTTCTACTCAATATTGGAAGCAATATTGGAATTGCTATACCTGCATTTCTGACAGAGATGGCGATCGCAGTCGCTGAAAGCCTTACGCAATCTAGGGTTGACCCCGATTGAAGCTCAGCAAAAAAACGACAGTGTGTTGTTCTTAAGCGATCGCTTAACTATTCCTAATAAAATAGAACACTTTTATACCGATCTACTTAGTTGTTAATTCCTCAACAATACCCATCACTGCACTGCGGGTTAGTTTAGATTGTCCGAGAGCTAAAACATCAAGGGTGGCATGAGCTAAAGCCAGGGGAATTTGGCAAAAATTTCTGGCTGGACTATTCTTCAGTAGAGCATTGGTGTAAGCATCAGCTAAAGAGAGATTTCTCCGAGCATATTTATGTAGCTCTTCTTCGCCCCAGCCGTTGGGAAAAAAATCCACTTGCCTTGTCAAATCTTCAGACCGGTTACGTAGAATGTTGACTGCTTGTAAACCCCGACCAAAACCAACTGCATAACTACGGTTAGTTTGGGTACCATCATACCAAGCCCATAAATCAGAAAGTAACAATCCTACAGAGCCGGCAACGCTATAAGTATAAGCATCCAAATCCATTTCTGTATTAATTTCCCAACCGCATTCAGCCCAAGCTGCCATTCTATCTGCCATAGCTGCGCTAGCTTCCCAAATGCGAGGTGCAATGGTTTCCGGTGCTAGCATTGCCCATTCACCAATCCGAATGGTTACTTCTGGAAGTGGCTGTTCGTGCTTACTCAAGGCTAAAGATAATTCCGAGGCACTGAATCCATTACCTATACCTTGTAGACCGAAACTAATTTTTCGCAACAGTGAAGCCTTGGTAGGGTTATCAAGCTCAAAATCATCTTCAATTTCGTCAATTGCACGCATACATAAGTATGCAGAAGCAACAGATTCTTGTAACCCTCCTGGTAAACAACTAATTGGAATATAGAAAGTTCGACTAGTTTCTTTGAGAATTCCTAAGGCATCTTTACACAGTTGCATGACTTTACCATTCTCATCGTCGCTTTATATGATATTAATAAATTTTAAACGATAAATACTCATAAATATTGAATTTATCTGTATTTTTTGTCAAGAGGACTTACAAAGTTTAGTTGGTTTGGCTCCCCTAACCCCCTCTAACAAGGGTAGTTTTTTAAACATAGGGGCAAGTACTTACTTTCATTTTATTCTGGATAATTTAAATAACTAATGTAAAAAGTGGCGCATACCGGTGAGCACCATTACTAATCCCAGTTCATCTGCTGCCTGAATCGAGTCTTGATCTCGTAAACTACCACCCGGTTGCACAATTGCCTCAATCCCTGCTTTAGCAGCTGTCCGCACTGAGTCATCGAAGGGGAAGAATCCATCACTAGCAAGGATAGCATTTTTGCTATTTTCCCCAGCCTGTTCTAATGCTATATTTACCGCTCCTACCCGATTCATTTGACCGGCACCCACTCCTAAGGTTGTGCGATCGCGCGTCACGACGATGGCATTAGACTTAACATGCTTACACACCTTCCAAGCAAATAATAATTCTGCCATTTGGTCAGGAGTAGGTTGCTTTTGGGTCACCACTTGCCAATTCTCAGGATTATCCATGGCATCATCCGCAGCTTGTACCAGAAACCCCCCTGCAATAGCTTTCACGGTTTGCTTTGATCCGGTCTGTAAGTCTGGTAATAGCAACACCCTTAGCTTCGACTTAGCACTGAGAATTTCTTGAGCTTCTGGTTCACATCCTGGTGCGACTACACATTCTAAGAAAGTTTTCTTTAACGCAACAGCTGTAGCAGCATCAATGGGTTGATTTAATGCCACAATTCCACCGAAGGCAGAAATAGAGTCAGCATTGAATGCCTTCTGATAGGCTTCGGAGAGGGTTTCTGCCAAGGCTACCCCACAAGGATTGGTGTGCTTGAGAATTGCTGCGGCTGGAGTGTCAGTAAATTCATTAATGATCCGCCGTGCAGCTTCTAAATCCACCAGGTTGTTGTAACTGAGTTCCTTACCCTGAAGTTTAGTGGCTGCAGCCCAACCTGTGGGAACTGTTCCGGATTGATACCACGATGCTGGTTGATGGGGATTCTCGCCATAGCGTAGAGATTGGCGCTGTTGTCCAGACAAGGTAAATCGTTTTGGTAGGGAAACTGGATCTTTGTACCCGATCAGGTAGGATGCGATCGCATGGTCATAGGCAGCGGTATGACCAAAAACCTCTATAGCGCAAGCCTGACGGAATTCAGTTGATGGTTGATTTCCATTCTGGCGCAACTCCTCTAAATAATCCTGATACTGACTAGGATTACACAGCACTGTCAGGTGAGCATAGTTTTTCGCAGCTGCCCTCAGCAGTGTTGGACCACCGATATCGATAGTTTCAATTGCTTCTGCTAAACTCACGTCCGGTTTAGCAACAGTCTGTTCAAATGGATAGAGATTCACCACCACCAAATCAATGGGACGAATCTGGTTTGTCTCCATTTCTGCCACATCTTCGGGGAAATCTCGCCTTCCCAAAATTCCACCATGAATTCGTGGATGTAGGGTTTTCACCCTGCCACCTAAAATTTCTGGAAAGCCAGTGTAATCAGACACTTTCGTTACCGGCAAACCCTCTGATTGCAAGGCTTTAGCCGTTCCACCACTGCTGATTAAATCAAATTCAAATTCTTCTACTAGCTGACGGGCAAAGTCGATTAGCCCAGTTTTGTCAGATACACTCAGCAGTGCCAGATTTGCCATTTCAAACAATTTTACAAAAGTTGACACTCCCCGCCCTAAAAGAGCGGGGATTCTTAGTTCTAGGACATGCCTTAAAATTAGCTATCCTGAAAGGCAATACTTAAGCCAAATACCCGTTTAAAAACCAAATATCGAGCCTAATTTAACTAACCCCAGTGGGCTTGTCTTCCTAAGCGTTGGGAATTTCCTTGTTCCCGTGTGCCGGAGACGAAACCTTATCAGAGGGTCGCCTTTATGGTTAGTCGGCTATGCGTAAAAGGGTTAAAACTTGTTGATTAAGGCTCCACTCTTCTTACGGTAACTTCTAACCCCACGGTACGTTATATATTTTGAAGTTGTTATTTTACTGGTTTTCGGTATCTGTTAAGACCCATGCGTTTTAGCGGTGCGACCCGTGGCGAATTTAATTCGACGACTGTAAGCACACCGTGAGGTTTTTCGCGCCTCGTGTACTAGCATCGCAAAACGCTCGTTGTTAAATAGGGCAGTACCGACGAATCCTGCCTGTGCTAGGCTACACATTTAAATATAATATACCTTATTTCGGAAAAAGTCGCCCTAGAAGGGAACCTCAAGTAGCGTGGCCAAAGGCCAGGCTTGAAACCCAGACTTTTGGTCAACCGAATTCTGAATTATCGTAAGCATATGCGCTACAGATGGTGCTACTTGAGGTGCCGTCAGCCGTCAGCCGTCAGCTTATTTTATTCAAAAGCACCGATTGCGCTACTTGAGGTGCTGCGCGAACAGTAGCGTCGCACAGGCTTCGACCCTGTGAGTTTCCCCATAAGCACCGATTGCGCTACACGCACGCTGCGCGAACAGTAGCGTGCCCACAAGCCCAAAGCTGATCGCTGATAGCACCTCAAGTAGCACCATCTGTAGCCCATAGGCTAATAGCTGATAGCTGATAGCTGAATGCTTACAATTATCAATTCAGAATGCAGAATTAGTAGTTGCTAAATTCAGGATTCAGCAACTTAATAATTCAGAAATAATTAATTCAGAAATATTCAACTTTACTTCTGGATTATCGATTCTGCACTCTGAATTATTTTTTTAAATTGTCAATAGGTTTTTTAGGGTAAATTTAAATAATTCAGCGAACTAAGGTAGCAGCTGTATATTAATTAGCTTACCTACCAATCCGGAATGAATTATTTAAATCTTTTCCCCATTTTTCCTAATTACAACGGATGGAAAAGTAGATCAGGGAAAAAGCGGTTAAATTCAATCAAAATTCCAGCCGTAATGGTCATCCAAACAGCCAACAACACTGGTGCTAGGGACAAATACTTGAGTAAATCCTGCATGGAACATTCTCCTAAAATCGATAACTATTTCAAGACATCTTGGCACATCAATATAATGCCCTGTCTATAAAGCGTGAAAACTTGATTAGCGAGAACGGCACTAGTTTTTAGCTAACTTTTCAGTGCTAAAAGCGTTCCCGCCAGCGAGTCTAAGTATGATTGCTAGCGTGGTGAGACAGGAATCTCATCATCTTTAGCAAACATTTCACCAGTAGTGATTTCTTTGAATGCTAACAAAGGCCATGAGGCAGCCATTAGCATCTTACTAAATGCCACGGGGACATCAATGATGACTTCTTTTTCTTCTGGGTTCTTACCCTTTTGAATCGCTTGTAGATAGCTGCGACCTGCCCAGCCAATCCAGCCAGTGATATAGAGGAAGAGTAAGCTAGGAATGAGGAAGTCACCCATATGGGAGAAACGACCATCCACAATCAAGTGAGGATATCCCTCATCACCACAAAGTGCTTGAGAATACCGCTCAAATCGGTTCGCACCGGAATTGGGGTCACCTGTAGTATTTAGGAACTGAGCCTTCCGGGCTTGAAATGCAGCAGACTCACTACAAGGGGTGAGATGATCCAAAGAAGCAGAGGCTGGGCTGATGGCGCAAAGCCACACAGAGACGGCAAAAATTAAAGCTAACAATCGTCGCATAGAAAGTGTCTCCTTTTGTTAAGAAACAAAAAGTTTTTTGTACAAACCAAGAGATCAAATTATTTGTACACTCAGGCAATCTTACTCTGAGGCGTGTATCTAGTAAAGTTTAATTAACTAAAAGTAGTGTTTCAATAAAGGTCATTGGTGAATGGCTTGTGTTTTAGCAATAGAAACCAGTTGTGATGAAACAGCTGTGGCGATTGTTAACAATCGTAAATGTTGTAGCAATATTGTTGCCTCCCAAATTCCTATGCATCGGCAGTATGGGGGTGTGGTGCCAGAGGTAGCATCCCGTAGCCATCTGGAAACCATCAATAATGCGATCGCGCAAGCCCTAGAAGCAGCTCAACTGGACTGGGGAGCAATTGACGGCATTGCTGCTACCTGCGCTCCCGGCTTAGTGGGCTCTCTACTAGTGGGGGTCACAGCTGCCAAAACCCTGGCCATTGTCCACAACAAGCCCTTTGTAGGTGTCCATCATCTAGAAGGTCATATTTACGCCACCTATCTCAGTGAGCCAGAACTAGAACCACCATTTTTGAGTCTGTTGGTGTCTGGCGGTCACACTAGCTTAATTTATGTCAAAACCTGTGGTAGCTATGAGATACTGGGCGCAACCCGTGACGATGCTGCTGGTGAAGCCTTTGATAAGGTAGCACGATTATTAAAGTTAGGCTATCCCGGAGGACCAGTTATAGATAAGTTAGCACGAGAGGGTAACCCCAAAGCCTTTCCATTGCCAGAAGGTAAGATTTCCCTTGCTAGTGGCGGTTATCATCCCTATGACTCCAGTTTTAGTGGCTTGAAGACAGCGGTGCTAAGGCTGGTGCAAAAACTGGAACAGGAACACTCAGAAATTCCAGTGACCGACATTGCTGCCAGCTTTCAGGAAACTGTAGTGCGATCGCTTACCAAGCGTACCATTGCTTGTGCTCTCGACTATGGTCTGGACACGATTGTGGTTGGGGGTGGGGTGGCTGCCAATAGTGGCTTGAGACAACAGTTACAAGCTGCAGCAACTGAGCATAATTTGCGAGTTATTTTCCCTCCCCTGAAGTTTTGTACCGATAATGCCGCAATGATTGGCTGTGCCGCAACTGACCATTTAAATCAAGGACATACTTCCCCTTTGACTTTGGGAGTGCGATCGCGAATGCCTATCACTAAGGTGATGGAACTTTACTCAGAGGTTGAAGGTTTCAGAGGTTGAAGGTTTCAGAGGTTGAAGGTTTCAGAGGTTGAAGGTTGAAAGTTTCAGAGGTTGAAGGTTTAAGAACCTCTAACCTGTAACCTGCTAACCTGTAACCTGCTAACCTGTAACCTGCTAACCTGCTAACCTGTAACCTGCTAACCTGTAACCTGCTAACTTTTCAAGTTAGTCCAAAAGTACAATCGGGATGACAGGATTTGAACCTGCGACCCCTTCGTCCCGAACGAAGTGCGCTACCAAACTGCGCTACATCCCGATAAAGCCATAATTTAAGATTTCATCTATTTTATCATGCCTTAGGGGCAATCGGCCCCTAGCTTGCTAGGATCAAGATTAAAGTTACGTAACTTAAATTTATATATATATATAGTTGGAGTATAACCAAGAGTGGTAGTTAAACCAGAATGGTTGCGAGTCAAAGCGCCCCAATGGCAGCGTGTCGGCAATATTAAAGAAACCTTAAGAGATTTAGCACTCAATACTGTCTGTGAAGAAGCCTCTTGTCCCAATATCGGAGAGTGCTTCAATGCTGGTACTGCCACCTTTTTAATTATGGGACCAGCCTGCACCCGTGCTTGTCCCTACTGCGATATTGACTTTGAGAAAAAACCCAAAGCTCTTGACTCCACTGAACCCACACGGCTAGCGGAAGCCGTGCAGCGCATGGGTCTAAATCATGTAGTTATTACCTCTGTCAACCGGGATGATTTACCCGATGGTGGAGCTTCCCAGTTTGTACAGTGCATTGAAGCCATTCGCCTGGTCTCACCTGATACCACTATTGAGGTTTTAATCCCAGACTTGTGCGGGAACTGGGATGCCCTCGAAACGATTCTTCAAGCTAAACCCGAAGTCCTCAATCACAATACAGAAACAGTACCCCGAATCTATCGGAAAGTACGGCCTCAAGGGGATTATCAGCGCTCCCTCGAATTACTGATGCGGACGCGAAACTTGGCTCCATCGGTTTACAGCAAATCTGGTATAATGGTAGGTTTAGGAGAAACTGATGCAGAAGTCCGGCAAGTCATGACGGATTTAAGGCAAGTAGACTGCGACATCTTAACTATTGGTCAGTATCTTCAACCCACTCAAAAACACCTAAAAATTTCTGAATTCATAACCCCTAAACAATTTGATAGCTGGAAAGAGTATGGTGAATCCCTCGGTTTCCTACAAGTTGTTTCATCTCCCCTTACCCGCAGTTCCTATCATGCCGAGCAAGTTCGAGAATTAATGCAGCGCTATCCCCGATGAACGGTTGCATGGTTGCAAGAAAATGGAAAGTAACAACTAACAATCATAATGACCAACATCACTATAATCGGAGCAGGTGTTTGGGGTACAGCCCTCAATAGCCTAGCCTCTAAAAACGGTGATCAGGTTTGTTTGTGGTCCCGTCGGAGTCAGACAAAATTAGCAGATGCTATAAAATCTAGCAGTATTATCTTGTCTGCTGTTTCCATGTCGGGGGTAAATGCTGTAGCGCAACAGCTAAAGTGTTTATCAGTATCTTCTGACGTGATCTTGGTCACAGCGACTAAGGGGTTAGATTTGCAAACCACCCGTACTCCCTCTCAAATCTGGCAAGCTGAATTTCCCAACAATCCTGTAGTGGTGCTATCGGGTCCCAATCTTTCCAAAGAAATTAAACAAGAACTCCCAGCCGCTACAGTAGTAGCTAGCACAGATGTAAAAGCAACTGAGATACTACAACAGGTGTTTTCTTCGCCAAATTTCCGGGTTTACACCAATCGAGACCCCCTCGGTGTAGAACTAGGGGGTACCCTGAAAAATGTGATGGCGATCGCATCTGGAACCTGTGATGGTTTACAACTAGGAACAAATGCCAAAGCAGCTTTGCTAACCCGTGGGCTTACAGAAATGATCCGTATTGGTAAAGATTGGGGTGCTAAGGTAGAAACATTTTACGGTTTGTCGGGACTAGGAGATTTACTCGCAACCTGTAGTAGTCGCCTCAGTCGCAATTATCAAGTTGGTTATCAGCTGGCTGTTGGTCAGAAACTTGCAGATATTCTGGCCAACTTGGAGGGAACAGCAGAAGGGGTCAACACTACAAAGGTTGTGATGGAACGAGCTAAGCTCAAAAGAATTTCAGTACCCATTACTTATCAAGTCCATCGATTGCTCCAAGGGGAGATAACCCCCCAAGCGGCTGTTGAAGCTCTAATGCTACGAGATACTAAGCCAGAATGATGGTCTGATCTCGAGTGCGATCGCGTAGCGTGACCTACGGTCAATCGCGTAGCGGCTCTGTTCGCGTAGCGTGGCCTTTGGCCTTAAGAGTATCGCAATGATCATGAAAAATTTACCAAACCAGCTAGTATCCCTTGCTGCCTGACTGCGAAAGCTCTCCTGCTCCGGAAGCTCCCCTGCTTTCAAACTCATACAAAAAAACTGAGACAAAAAACTGAGACAAAAATTGAGACATTTTGCTGTTGTCTATCAGGCATCCTGAAAATATAAAATCTTTAGGGACATGCCACTGCTTGAGATAAAGCGACTACATCAAGACATTGCAAACTTTGGTAATGTTTTATCAAGTTTCGTAATATCAGTGCCAATCTAGCAACATAGCTAGGTGGCACTGATATTTGATTACTCTGGTAATTCGGCAATAATTTGGCAATTTTAAACTATGTGTATGCACTTATTCATAAGTTCGTTGTTTCTTCAAACCCATTCGAGCACAGGATATCCGCAAGTAGCTTCCCTACTGCTTAGTCCTTGATATTAGTCCCTGATACCCATAAATAAAATTTTTTCTTGAATTAGCGAGAATCTTTCTGGAATCCCCATGATGCGCACTGTAGATTAATACAGCTTTTGACCAAGGTCTCTATTTTACTATAGAGTTACTTATACAATAGCTGAAATCAGGAGATCCTGTTCCTTTTGCCATCTATAGACCTTTAGCTGAATGCGGCAAGGTAGGGTGGATAGATCGGGTGAACCGTTAGCTACCAATATTAATAAAGGCTACCAGGGATAACCGGTAAGTCTTGCCGGGAGAAAAAATTAAGTAGCTGTTTCTCCGATCATCATGGGTGGGAATTCTAGTACTAAGTGTGACAAACACAATTCCGTGTTGTCACTGGTTGTAATCGAGAGATCATTATGCCAGCCACTCCTTTCTATGCCGACACAGAATTAGATCACGAGACTTCTGCCTATAGCTTTGAGCTTAATGGCCCAAGGGACGATGGGGAAGGATCAGTGGATGACTTAGTTGATGTGGAGATTGAGGGTGCAGACGCGGCTAGCTTAACTAAAAATAGCACCCGTCGCACCACCGACCTAGTTCGGTTATATCTCCAGGAAATTGGTCGGGTTCGTCTACTGAGGCGAGATGAGGAAGTCTCGGAAGCTCAAAAAGTTCAGCGCTACATGAAACTACTACGGCTGCGCAATAATAAGTCGGCTATATCTGAGGATAAAGTCATGGAGCGCTTTGTCCACCTGATTGAAATCCATGATCGTCTAGCGTCCCAGTTAGGTCACCGTCCTTCCTTGGAACGGTGGGCAACGGCTGCAGGAATTGACGTTTCTCAACTGAAGCCGAGTATGTCAGCTGGAAAACTGCGTTGGGCAGAGTTAGCCGAACTAACATCCAAAGAGCTAGAGCAGGTACAAGCTGAAGGGCTCCAAGCTAAGGAACACATGATCAAAGCTAACCTACGTCTGGTAGTGTCAGTAGCGAAGAAGTATCAAAACCGTGGCTTGGAACTCCTAGACTTAATCCAGGAAGGAACTCTGGGATTAGAGCGAGCGGTTGAGAAATTTGACCCGACCAAAGGCTACCGATTTAGCACCTATGCTTACTGGTGGATCCGTCAAGGAATCACCCGGGCGATCGCTACCCAAAGCCGTACCATTCGCCTGCCAGTTCACATTACTGAGAAGCTCAATAAAATCAAAAAAGCCCAACGGAAGATTTCCCAAGAACGTGGGCGCACAGCAACCATTGACGATATTGCTGTGGAATTAGAAATGACTGCGGCTCAGGTACGAGAAGTATTACTACGAGTACCCCGCTCTGTTTCTTTGGAAATTAAAGTTGGTAAGGAACGAGACACCGAACTAGGAGATTTACTCGAAACTGAGGAAACTTCTCCAGAAGAAGTGTTGATGCGAGAAGCCTTACAACGGGATTTACAGCAACTCCTAGCCGATCTAACCAACCGTGAACGGGATGTGATTCGGATGCGGTTTGGCTTGGGAGATAACCAGCCTTACTCTCTAGCTGAGATTGGTCGCGCTTTGGATTTATCTCGCGAGCGGGTACGCCAAATCGAAGCTAAAGCTTTACAAAAGTTGCGGCAACCCAAGCGCCGTAACCGAGTTCGGGATTACCTGGAAGCTTTGAGCTAATCCCTTGGTGACATATTCCCACACTTCCCGATTAACTTACCGATTAGGGAAGTGTGGGCTTCTTGCCAATCCTATCCTAGCTATCACCCTAGCTATCCCTTGTCCTAGGGTTCTAGTTGTTCAAAATTTATTGAATTTATCAATACCTGAGGGAGCACCCCGATTTATTTATTTGTTAGTAGACTTTTTATTTGTTAGTAGACTTGAGCTTACTTAAAAATAGGCTACCCGGGCATCAAATCCTTGCGATCGCAATTCATGGGAACGACTTTCCGCTTCACTACGGCTAGAAAAAGCTCCAGCATTAAAATAACGGCCTCGATCATCGTCAGATATAATACCACCAGTCAGCTTCATCTGATTTCGCACTTCACTTAGCACATTATCATTAGGAATGGGGATCACCACCACATAGCGATTCTTCTCAGCTTCAGGATTTATATTAATAAGTCCCAATGCTTGCAGGGTTTGTAAATCAGCTATCCCGGTTGGAAGTAGATTATTATTACGTATCTGAAATTTAAACACTGCATCCTCAGTTTCTTCGCCATATCTCCCATCAATAGCACCAGGATTAAACCCTCGAGATCTCAACTCTTCCTGAAGCCGTCTAACCTCTGGGCCGCGATCGCCTGGTCGTAGTTCACTGCGACGAATAGGAGTACCAAATGCTATGGGTTGTTGACTGTTAAAGTCAGCAGGAGGAAGAGGGATCTGATCAGGCGGTAATCCAAACGGTTGTGATTGAGTAACTAAAGCATTAGATAGTTCTGCTCTAGTTTGTGATCCCACAATCCCATCCGCCCTGAGACCATAGTCTGTTTGGAATTCAATCACTGCTTGTTCTGTAACTGGACCAAAGTAACCGGTTGGGTCGGCATTGAAATACCCCAGTTGTCTCAACTGTCGCTGCACTTCCGTAACCGCTGATCCACGAGACCCTCGTCTGAGTCCAGATTGAGTAACATTCCTACGGGATGGTGCTGCTCTGGTTTGTGATGGAAAGAGTTTTGCTCTGGTTCGTGGTCCGACTTCCCCATCAGCAGGAAGCCCCTTTTTTCGTTGGAACCGAATCACAGCATTTTTAGTAATTGAACCAAAATAGCCAGTTGGTTGCCGATTGAAATACCCGAGTTCTCGCAAACGACGCTGAACCTCTGTTACATCAGCTCCCCTACGACCTTCCCGCAGCACCCTTTGGGCTAGGGCTTCTTCTGCCATCCCCACAATGCTAAGTATGGCAATTAGCAACAGTAAATAAATCCGATGGTAAGCAACTAGCTTATACTCCTTGAGCCACTGAAACAATTTTTGAATTGACTCCTTCAAAACTGCAGGAGTATAAGCTAGTTCTTCTTCGCTTAAGGCAAGATGAAGATAGGCAAGGGTCTCCATGATTTTTCCAAGGAAACTGTTACCGTTAGTTTAACAAATGACAGTAGAGCATTGGTAATGTTTCGGACAACATAATCTCAGAAATTTTACGTAATCGGATATTAAAGCATGTAGTTATAGAGCAAGACTCTTATCAAAACAGAGCAATTCTCCTCTCTAACCATAACGCAATAGTTTTAAATCATGAGCACTATTCGTCACTGGAGTACATTTGTCCCCCTCCTAGCTTTAGTCTTGAGCAATTTAGGGGGAGTAGGGGCTAGGGCTACCGTAATTCCGAGCACCAATTCCGCCAACAGCATCCCCTCGGCCAAACCAACCCAAGCTCAGACTCAAGGGAAATTTCAACTGGCTCAGGGATTGATGGGTAAATGTCGCGCCGCTGCTGAGTCAACGTTTATCTACAAACAGCGATCAACCTCTAACCTAATGAGAGCCTTAGAGGCTGATGAACAAGTTATTCTGGCCGAAAACAAGGTTAGCCAAGATGGTTGGATTGCGATCAACTTCCCCATTAGTGGATTTGTCCAAGCCCAAAATCTCAAGTTCTGTCCGCCGGGGATAGGAGGAGTAACCCCTACTCAAACACTATCTCTCTGCCGCCAAGCTGCTAAGTCAATGTTTATCTACAAACAGCCATCAATCGAACCAATCAGAACCTTAGAGCCTAATGAAGAAGTTATTCTGGCCGAAAACAAGGTTAGGAAAAATGGTTGGATCGCGATCAACTCCCCCGTTCCTGGATTTGTCCGAGCCAAAGATCTAAAGTTCTGTCAGGACAGAGTAATAGTACGCTCTAATCCAACACCATCTCTCTGTCGCGAAGTTATATATAAAGGTAATGATGGTATAGCTGTCCGTAGAGAACCGAATATTAACTCTTCTCGACTAGGTCTTGTCTCCTATGGAGTGGAAGTACAACTGATCAACGGTTCCCGTCAAGACCAATTTCGCAAGGACTCCCAAGGGCGCGAGTGGGCAAGAATAACTTATCCTGTTAATGGATGGATGTCTAACGGGTTTCCTGCTACGGGTGATCAGAATCTTGTGGTTTGTTCCAATTAGCCCACCAGAAAACACATAACTAGCAAGTTGTTAATTACTTATCATAGGACTTTTATTTATACCAAGTCAGCCTGATGTAACAAGGCACCAACTAAGCCAGCCATAGCAGTAATTCCTATAGCAATCATTGGGTGTTGACCTTGGCTGACGGCAAAAGAGGTGACAATCCCGGCACCCAAAGCAGCAGTAACAGCAGCACCCAGAAGATCTTTATTTGTATTTTTGTTGTACATAAACGTGTTAGCCAGAAAGTCAGTTAACCAGAAATTTAACTTTTTTGATGGTGTTAAAAGTTAGTTTCATCACCCTATCATTCTGGATTCTGGCATTAAAGCTAGATCGGCAATATTGCAATCAAGATTAATATTTAGCTATTTTTCTTAACAAAAACAATACTTGTTAAGTATTGAGTGTTGAGTGTTGCTCGAAACTATTAGTTTATTTTTTTGACATTACCTGCTTTAACCCAACCTTTTTGGTCACTACCAGGCAAGCGTACTCTCTGCCATCGCTTATCATCACTGTATCCGAGGATGATCAGGGTCTGATTGTAGCCAATACCACCTATGCGTTGAGCGTTCAGGCTAGGGGAGTCCCGAAGAATCAACCCCTGTGGCCAGGTAACACTGGCTCGATAAGCACCCGGTTCCAGTTTTGGTAAAGGACTAGGACTAGGAATGGGTTTGGGAGTAGTTGCTGGTTTAGACTGCCCAGATGAACTGGTCGGTTGAGCTTTTGGTGATGGTGACTTCTTGGGTCGCTCCTCAGTAAAAACTGGTTTTTCAGGCTCAACTGCTAGTTTAGTAAAGAAGTAATAAACTGTACCAACAGCAGCACCTGCTAAGATGCCAATGCCGAGAATAAAACCAATGATAAACTGAGCTATCTTGGAAAGATTCATGGGAAAGTATTCAAAGATAAAGGTTGTTCGCGATCGCGTGACCGAAAGGTCAAGGTTGAAAGGTTGAAGGTTAACAGGTTGAACGCTGAAGGTTGGAGGTTGTTAGGTTGAAAGGTTGAAGGTTAACAGGTTGAACGCGACGCGCGTGCCTATTGGCCAAGGTTAACAGGTTGAACGCGATCGCGTGACCGAAAGGTCAAGGTTAACAGGTTAAAGGTTGAACGCGACGCGCGTGCCTATTGGCCAAGGTTAACAGGTTGTTAGGGTGTTCTAGCAAAAGTTCATGATATAATTTACAATTAATCTAGTTTCAATTAATCTAAATAATCTATAGGGTTTCTGATACTTATTAGGTCAAGTCAATTTTATTAGCGCTACTCCCTACTCCCTACTCCCTACTCCCTACTCCCTACTCCCTACTCCCTACTCCCTACTCCCTACTCCCATTAACCCAGGATGAAGTAGCTCACCCAATTGAGAACTACTACTATATATGATTACTTACTGGAGTTGGCGCTGAATGCGATCATTTAAGGGGCTATTGCGAGAAGCCATGCGAGCTTTTCCGGCAGCTGCCCAATCCTGTAAGAATTGGATTTGCTCTTGGGCTGTGCGTGCTAAGGGGATAATTTGGCTAGCGGCTTCGAGAATATCATCTGTGGTGAAGTCTCGGTTTTGGCTAAAGCCGATGTGCATGGCTTCGATCAGGGTCTGCTCAATTTCTGCCCCAGAAAAATCAGGGGTTTCGTAGGCTAATCGGTCTAAAGCGTAACTCTTTAGATTATGAGGTCGCAGCCGGGATAGGTGTAGGTCAAAAATAGCACGACGTTCTTCCTGGTTGGGCAAACCAACAAAAAAGATTTCGTCAAATCGACCCTTGCGAAGCATTTCTGGGGGTAAGGCTTGGATATTGTTGGCAGTAGCGACCACAAACACTGGGGATTTTTTCTCAGCTAACCAGCTAATAAAGGTACCAAAGACACGACTGGTTGTGCCAGCATCCCCTTTAGAGGATAAACCAGAGAAGGCTTTGTCAATTTCATCAATCCAGAGGATGCAGGGCGCGAGAGCTTCGGCTAGCTGAATCATCTGCCTAGTACGGGATTCTGATTCCCCTACTAAGCCACCAAATAGACGACCGACATCTAAACGTAGCAGGGGTAGGTGCCAGTGGTTTGCGATCGCTTTTGCAGTTAAGGATTTCCCAGTTCCTTGAATCCCCGCTAATAGTAATCCTCGAGGATGAGGTAACCCGTATTGTCGCGCCTGTTCTGTAAATGCTCCACCCCGTCGCAGTAGCCAGTCTTTAAGGTTGTCTAAGCCACCGATGTCGGAAATTTTTTCTTGGGTTGGGTAGAACTCTAGGATCTGGGTTTGCCTAATGGATTGACGCTTTTCTTCTAAAATTAGTTCCACATCTGAAGGTTGGATGGCATTATTAGAGGCAATCCCACGAGCTAGGACCCGACGAATCCTTTCTAAGGAAAGACCAAGAGCCGACCGCACCAGCTCATCAATGATTTTTTCAGTTAGGGTTTGTCCGGTTGCCCCCAACAAACGTTTCACCTCAGCTTTAATTTCCGATGCGGTTGGTAAGGGGAATTCGAGCACTGTCAGGACTTCGGTTAAATCCGAGGGAACCGACACTTGGGGGGTAACGATAACTATATTCTTAGGCTGGGATTTGAGGGTACGTGCCAGATTTCTGAGTTTACGAGCAACTGATACATCTTCTAAGAATCGGTGAAAATCTCTTAATACAAAGATGGCAGCAGCACTTTCGCCAATTCTATCTACAAATTCTAAGGCTTGTAAGGGGTTGCGGCGTCCAAAGCCGATATCATTAGGGTTTCCCTGGTAACCATCTACAAAATCCCAGATATAGACACCACGATTACCCAAACGTTTAGCTGATTGCTTGATCGCTGTTTCTACTCGCTCTTCTTCTAGAGTGGGAATATATAACAAAGGATAGCGAGCACGTAGCAGAAGCTCAAACTCGTCATTGAAATTCATATAGCAAAGGGAACAGGGAACAGGGAATAGGGAACAGGGAGCAGGGAGTAGCGATGCAGCGCGGTCTTGGGGAGGCAGCGCGGTCTTGGGGGTCCCCCGGAGACGAAACCTTAGACAGTTGAGCCTTTATGGTTGGTAGGTTATGCAAAAAAGGGTTAAAACTTATTGATTAAGGCTCAACTGTCTTACGGTAACTTCAAACCATGAGCGACTGCCGTGGTTCCCCCCATGAGCGACTGCATCAAGACGGGAATATAGCGTCAAAAATTATGACAATTCCTACACGGATTTTTATATAAGAGCCAATTACTCAAACAATAAATACTATAAAAAAATAATTAAACTTTGAACATAGCATTTTTATTTCCAAGAAACTTGGATAACGGTTCTGCTGCTAGTAACTCTCTGACCGATTTCCCCTTCAGCATTATACTACCAGGCAACTCACTATCCAGGAAGTTTTCTCTTCAGGGATTCTAGAGCGCCCCAACGTTGATCCCGTAGTTGATCCCGTAACTGTGCTTCACTGTTATCGTTAATCTGGATACCTATACATTCTTGGTCACACAGCTGCCGTGGCGGAATTGCCAGACATAGTTGTTCGTATAACCAAGTGTCTGGATAAAAATACCCCTGAGCTGGAAGGGTTTCTTGTAAATCATCCCACGTTATCTCCTCCTCTAGGGATTCATCCGAGAGTTGGTCAGCTGAGGAAGCTAACCAAACTAATTCGGATGTATCGATGCTTAGGCGGTGGTTGTACTGTTTTAAGCAGCGGTGACAAGTCAAGGTAATGATCGTTTCTGCTTGAGCACAGACCTCCAGGTAATTGCCTTGATGAGCCACTTGCACTTGACCTCGAACTGGGGTCAGTGTCGGTAAATCCACCAATAATTGATTGACCGGAGTTACTTCTCTTTGCTCTGGTAATTTGAGCAACTCAGGAATATATATAGCCTCCATAATGCTTATCCTTTGCAGTTGACTGTTAAGCGTTGATGGTTAACCTTGAGCTTCTCAAACACTCATAGGACTTACCCATTTGCCCCCTAAATCCCCCGAGCGAGCAATCCCTCGCTCGGGGGACTTTGACATCATTACCCCCCAATATTGGGGGGCTAGGGGGGCTAAATCCACTTAAGCGCGTAAGTCCTGACTCAGCAAAAAGCGACCATTTATAGACTTAAATTGTTATATAGAGTTAATGCATTATGTTAGCCAGGTGGTGGGAATAATCCCAAGTACAATCAGCCGTGAGAGGGTGAAAATCCTGAATCTGTCAATACCTGCGACGCACCACCAGTCGTCGGTCTGGCTCTTGCCCTCGACTCAGAGTTTCTAGATCCTCAAAAGCCTTGAATAGGGTATGGACTTGACGCCGCTCTGCTGCCGATAGGGATTTCAATTCAAATTCTTTCCCGGTCTGACGGACTTTCATCGCAGCGTGTTCAGCGATCGCTTGAAGTTCCACTTGCCGTCTGGCTCGATAGCTATCTATATCGATGACGTAAACGGCTTGTTCCTGCTCATCATGACCCAAGTTAAGGAGGGAATTTGCTAAGTACTGGATAGAATCGATAACTTCCCCTTCCCGACCAATTAAAGTTTGAGTGTCTTTCGAGGTCAGTTGACTATTATCGATTGTCAACCAGTAGCTGGGTCGCTCTCCTAGAGGAGCTTCACCATCAGCTACCTCTATACTGGCGGGCAATCGAGATAATCGCAGGAGTTCTTCTAACCACTCTTTACCACGCTCCTGATGTTGATTTATCATACTAACTTGATGCTAACTTGATGCCTTTTTCTTTGAACGCTTGGGCTCAAAAGGTAATGCCTCTCGACCCTCTCCAGACTTAGCTGCTTGTCTTTTTGCCTCTTTTTCCTGCTGCTCAACTATTTCTTGCAAATTCTCTGGCAGAGGTTCTCTCGATAGAATGAAAGTCTGGATAGTTTGAAATATATTAGCTACAACAATATACATCAATACCCCAGCTGGCAGGGGAAAGAATAAGAACATGCCAGAAAACAATACTGGAGTAATCTGATTCACTGCCTTTTGCTGGTCACCGGCTTGCCCGGAACCTGCACCTGAACCAGACAACAGCTGGTTGACGTACAAACTGATCCCAAAGAAGAGAATCATCCCTACGATATCCCAGTGGATAGTGCCATCGTCATCAAAAGCACCCACTCTTCCTAAAGCATCAATAAATAGAAAGCCTTTGTTTGCAGCTATTCCCGGTAAGGTTCCCTGAAGCTTTACCTCTCCAGGCATCAGGGCTTCTAGTGTACCGTCCTCAAGAATACGTAAGCGGTCCTCTCCGTTGACTATTTGCCAAGTGGGACTGATATCGGTTTCTGGATGCTGAGCAATTAGTTGGTTTAAGGGTTGACCTTCAACAGTTTGAAACTCTACTCTGGTTTTTTCCCCAACTACCAGCTTATTTCCTGCCGGAAGTAGGGCGATGACTGGTTCATGTAAGCCATCGGTAATGTAAATATTTTGGGGTTTGGTGGTAAAGACTTTAGGCTGGATATATTCCAGCTGTTCTTGGGGAAAAATTTGTAAGTTGACGTCGTAGTTAATGTTTGCAAAAGGTGATCCCCGCAAGGTCGCAAATAGGGCAAACAGAACCGGCATTTGTACCAACAGTGGCAAACAACCGGCTAGGGGGTTGCCAAACTTTTGGAACAGCTTACTCATTTCTTCCTGCTGTTTAGCCGGGTCATCCTTGTAGCGCTCTTTTATTGCTTCTTGCTCCTTCTTCATCAGGGGTTGGGTGACTTTCATGCGCCTCATGTTGCGAATGGAGCCAGCATTAAGAGGGAAGAGGGCAAAGCGAATTACCAGGGTCAAGGCTATTATGGCTAAACCATAGCTAGGCACAATCCCGTAAAAGAAATCCAGGATTGGCAGCATGATGTTGTTGGAGATAAATCCGATACCAAAGTCCATTCGTTTGACGTTAACCTAGGCGCTATTGTAAAGTTTTCTGTGTCTAATGTAACTAATCTCCGTCCCTATGCGGTTCGGGTTTCCGACATTTATCAGGTAGATCTAATTACATCAAGCAGTTTAGCCGATTTAGGTGGCCAGATGTAGGAAAGGGAAGACTAGATCAGGGCAAGTGACCGATGTCAAGGTTTTCTTTTCAATGTTCTGTCTACATCATTTTGATGGCACTAACCGCTTTGCCTGTTTTGTCTGCTGCTCGTTCGGCAATGTAGTCGTAAATTTCTCTAAAGCGGGGTATTGCCCGCATTTCCAAACGGCTACCATCTTTTAGGGTAACGACAATATCTCCCCAAGTTCCTATACCACGGGGAACTGTGGCAATCTTTGAAACTTCAGAATAGATCACATCTGAGCGATCGCGTCCCCGCCAACCCCCAGTTATTGATATCCGGCGGCTGGTAATCCGATACCGTAGCCATAGAGCCCGGACAATAGCAGCTACGGTTAGAGGTATGAATATAATCGTAAATGCCAACAATATGCTAATGATCAGATCTCCCCGGTGAGGACCACCCTCATAAAATACATCTTCTCTAATGCCCATCCAACACCTCTGCTTTTACCAACAACTTTTCTAATTCTCTCAAAAGTTGTGCATATTCGCACTCTCTGGCTTCTGGTTTTACTATAAATACTAGTTTCCAACCGGGGGATAGGCGTGGTAATAATTGCCTGAGGGCGGATCGAATTTGCCGCTTAATCCGATTTCTAACAACTGCTTTCTTACTGACTTTTTGGCTGATGGAGATGCCAAGACGAGAGGGAGGGGGATTGTCTGGTAGGGATTTTTCTGGCGCAATGGTTTCTTTGGCAATCGGGGCAATAGTACTCTGTTGTAAACCCCGTAATGTTAGGTAACGCCCTGAACGACGAATACCCCAGCGATAAACTGTCTTAAAATCTCGCCAGTGCTTAAGTCGATTGGCTTGAGGCAATCCCAATACTTAACTTTAATCCTTGATTTTGTCAATTCCTTGAGCAGGATAAAGGCAGAAGAGCCACGGGAAATGGCTGTTTCTTAACCTTTTACCTTTCACTTGCAGCAGGTCGGCATCAATGCTTAGATGACTAGACCGAGAGACGACGCCGTCCCTTGCTTCTGCGAGCTCTAATCACATTGCGACCATCTTTGGTGCGCATCCGGGCACGAAAACCGGATTTTCTTTTTTGCTTACGGTTGGTCCCGCCTAGAGTGCGTTGAGTCATGGGTTTGCTGGAGGAATACTATGTACGAATACTATAAAGGATTGATTGCCAACTATAGCTGATTGTTGATCATACCATGTCAAGGGGTGATCTATCAAGGCAAGCTATCAGCTATCAGTTATCAGCTATCAGCTATCAGCTATCAGCTATCAGCTATCAGCTATCAGCTATCAGCTATCAGCTATCAGTTATCAGTTTATGAGTTAGGTCACAGCGTCGAAGCGTCACAGCGTCGAAGCATCACAGCGTCGAAGCCTGTGCCACTGACCACTGATGGCTGACGGCTGATGGCTGATGGCTGATAACTGATAGCTGACCGCTGAATGCTTACACCCCTTCAGATGGTTTAGTCCTGGAATGCTGTATTAGGGGATGGCTCCTCTGTGGAAACCACGTTGAGTAAATTCCGAAGACCTTGATTCCACTTTTCTAGTTTTAAATAGTCGGTCATTTCAATTTCCTCAATTAAGGAGTTAAGGGATTCATCAAGATTAGCTAGCTCTAGGATTTCTGCCATCCGATTTGCATCTAATTCAGACAAAAACGGAAGAGCTATTAGCTGGCGATATTCTTCTGATAACTTACTATTTTTTTGGTTAATTATACTCATTATTTTCAACTTAACTTTTTTCCATTTGTAAATAAATATTTATTAGTAATTTATTATTTAATAAATAAAAATATTTTAAAAAATATATATTAATTATTTAATTAATAAAGGAAGATTGGGGCAATCAATGAAGGAATTACCCCAAGCGGTTTCCGCACCATAATTAGCTATAGTTAATCATAATATTTTGTTTACTGATTATGCTTCTTAAGCTCAAAAAATATTTTGCGCAAACGCTTTAGGGCACGATTACCTCGCTGTCTGGCAGACGCCTCAGTAATATCTTCTCCCTTAGAAGCTAGATGGTTTACTACTTGTTTCCAAGATAAGCCTTTTATGTGCCGTAACACGATTAGCTTGTTGTCCTTTGGCTCTAACTTTTGAAGAGCTAGCTCCAACAGCTTGAAGTTTTCCTCCTCAGAGTTTTCTGAGTCGAGACTATTGCTGTCTTCTAGTGCTATTTGATGTTCTTTAAAATTAGCATCCCATGACTTTTCTTTTTTTTGTTTATTTTTTTGTTTCCTGCTCATTTCACGGATGACATTGAATGAAGTCCTCCTGATCCAGGCTCTAGGTTTTTCAATCTCTTCGCCAGATTCTAGCAGTTTTATTCCCCGTAAATAGGTTTCAGTAATCACCTCGTATATTTGGTAATCCGGTAAATTAAATTGGCGTAGTTTGGACTTTATTCCGTTGATAAATGAAGTATTATCCCAAGTTTGCTTTACGCAGGCTATAATCAAAAAAACAAAAAGTTTTTGCCCAGAGCAAATTTGAGAATTTTTTACAATCAGCCTATAATAAATTGATAAAGATTTTTTTTTGGATAAAGGTTGAAACGCTTGGTCAAAATTTTCCTTCATTTATTATATATCCTCGAATAATTATGTCTGGTTTAGTGTTTTGATCATTTTTTGCAATAGGAGTGTAAATTCGCATAATCGATATCCGTATCAATGTTCCTCTATATATATGTGCAGAACTGTCAGAAAGTGTGACACCCTCTCGGGAAAATTTCCAAAAAAACAGGGTGCTTTAATTTTGAAGAGCAGCACCTCTAGAGCAATGAGCCAGTCAATGTCACAGAATCCTTGAACAGGCACATTAATATATAGCCTGGTGATCAGACTCTAAAGCTGCTAGTAGCGATTGAAAGAACATGCGTACTAATTTTGCGCCAAAATTCTTTGGGGTAGGAATTCTACTCTGATTCAAAGCCTGCTCGATAGTTTGTAGCGTCTAGGCAGGCACTCAAGAGGAAATCGTGGCTATTCCAACAGTCGTCTCTAAGTGTTCAATCACTATGTCACACAATCAACAGAAAAAACTAATTAGGTACAACTTCCCAGTTTGGCAAATTACCTTACCGCTCTGTGGAGTCCTGATCTTTGCTATAGGAGCTATCACCACAATCTATATGATCAACGGTCGCTATCTTTTTCACCTAAAGGCTACTCCCAAGGGACTCGAAATAATGACTGATGTAGACAAAAGGGAAATTAAAGAGACATTAAATTAGCACAAGACATCAATAGACCTCGCTACTTTGGCAGCGAGGTCTATTCAAAAGGGGGAAACTAGTTTTGGGGGTCTGGCAGTTACCTCACTGGGGAGCATGTCACCCTTGTAATTATGTATATAGATCCCCCCTAACCCCCCTTAAAAAAGGGGGGAATTAGATTCAAAAGTCCCCCTTACTAAGGGGGAGCAACGGGGGATCTGAATCAGGGATTAACAAAACTAACATGCTCCGCTTCACCGAATTGAGAATTGCTATATTATCGACCAATACTCATAATCCAGGTACCGACATAACTGGGTAGTGGAATATCACCAGGGGCTAAGACATAACAAACGAAGTAATAGGTACCCCCATCAGGGTTTTTGACATTGGAAAATACTAATTCCACATTTTCATTGGCTGGAACTGCCTCTTCCATATAAATCTGAATGCTATAATTCTCTTTGTCCCAGACTACCTCAGAGACCGGGAGGGATTTACCGTCAACGCGCACCTCAATTTTGTCCACGTCGAACTTACCATCGTAGTAATCTGGATAAGAAATAGAAAACTGAGCGACTCCCAATTCCAGTTTCTTCTTGGGAATCCTCAAGCGGTAACGATCCCAGTAATTGGGGGCACCGTTAAAATCTAGGTGATATCTTAGGATATTTTCCCGCTTAACACCACTCCAGAGTACCAATCCGGGATTACTCTGGGCTAAGCTCCGAACCGATAGCCCGGTCAAGACACAACCAGCTAATGCGATCGCGGAAATCAGACGTTTGATGGAAGATTGTGTGGATAGCATAAATCTCATGCTGCTTACTTGAGCTGACAGTTCACAGTTATTTGTTTTTAACTGTACTACTTATATATATATACGCAAAAATATACGCAATATATATACGCAATATATCCCTAATACGTAAGCATTCAGCGGTCAGCGGTCAGCGGTCAGCGGTCAGCGGTCAGTGGTCAGTGGTCAGCCGTCAGTGGTCAGCCGTCAGCTTATTTGATTCAAAGTAGCTTGGCCTACAGCCAATGGCTGATAGCTGATAGCTGATGGCTGATAGCTGATAGCTGAATGCTTACCCTCATACCAATTTCAAAACACTATCGCTACACTTTAATCACCTATAACACTTTATTACACCATTACCATCATCATCTATAGTCAGTGACGGAATCGATCTGACTAGTAAAGATTACCTACGACAACTGAGTGCAACAGCACAATTCCTAAAACAAGTTAAAAATAATCCTCTCTTTTGGCAGATCACCATAGGATCCAAAAAGAGATCCGGTTATGGGGACACATGTATTTGAACAGTCAGGGAAATTTATATAGAGAAATTGATGCCAGCAGTTCAAATTCAGCAAGAGGCCATGCCTGGTGTTGGATACCACGACAAGTAGCATACAAGGACAAGTAGCACAGATGGGAAGCCAGTCAGCTGATCAGACAATTAAGGCTGGGAGGTTTTCCTCTCAAGAGCGAGTCAATCACCAACCCTTAAGGGCATTGGCGGTGTCAGGGGGCAAACTGATCCCGTTCTAGTTGAACTTGGGAATCCTCTAAACAGGGTGAACATCCCCAGCAGGAAGAAGCTACAAGTTGCTAAAAACCACTCGAAATCAAAAGAAATAGAAGGATAGATTGTCATCAAGGGACAACATTTTTAAAAGAAGTTGTTACTTGATTCTATTTACCGAAAATAGTTAGGGAAAACAGTTATTATCGCCAGTTTTCCTGATTCTTGTTGTCCTCACCTAAGGAGTATTTTTCACCCATGACCAAAAGCTATGTTAGGAAATACGGTGGCCTTAGCCCCTGAAAGTGGCTGGTCTGGACATCCTTTGCCTGATGCCTCTAGACCCACTGTAGTCATCAACGAATTTTCCGTCGTTATTCCATTTAGACAACTGAAGGAGAGTCAATGACCCTAGCCATTCCCAAAGAGGCTGAAACGTTAGATTTACAGCCAACCAAAACTCGTATGAAGGTTGGTATCCCCAAAGAAATTTACCCAGGTGAATGCCGGGTAGCTGCTACACCGGATACAGCGAAGGTGCTCCAGAAACTTGGCTTTGATGTGCTGATTGAATCGGGAGCAGGAGAGACAGCGAATTTTCCTGACAATGCTTACGAACAAGCAGAATGCCAAATCATCCCTGATGCCAATAGCCTTTGGTCAGAGGCAGATATTGTTCTAAAAGTGCGTCCTCCTCAGATGCATCCAACTCTAAACAAGCATGAGTCTGAGTTGCTATCGGAAAATGGCACTTTAATCAGCTTTATCTGGCCAGGCCAAAACCAAGAACTGCTCGAACAACTCTCAAGCCGCAAGGCTACAGTGTTGGCTATGGATGCGGTACCCCGCATCACGAGGGCCCAAAAGATGGATGCCCTCAGTTCTATGGCCAATATTGCTGGTTACCGGGCTGTGATTGAGGCAGCGAATAACTTTGGTCGCTTTTTTACTGGGCAAATTACTGCAGCAGGAAAAGTTCCCCCAGCTAAAGTGTTGGTGATTGGTGCTGGCGTAGCTGGACTAGCTGCTATTGGTACCGCTAAAGGTCTGGGTGCTGTTGTGCGCGCCTTCGATACCCGCCCTGTGGTTAAGGAACAAGTGGAAAGCATGGGGGGAGAGTTTCTGGAACTGGACTTCAAAGAAGACGGTACCGGATCTGGGGGCTATGCCAAGGTGATGAGTAAAGAGTTCATCGAGGCGGAGATGGCATTGTTCGCTGCACAGGCTAAAGAAGTGGACATCATCATCACCACTGCCCTGATCCCCGGTAAAAAAGCACCGCTGCTGATCACCGAGGAAATGGTAGCGAGTATGAAAGAAGGCTCAGTGGTTGTCGATATGGCAGCTGAGCAAGGGGGCAACTGTGAGGTGAGCAAAGCCAATGAGGTCTACAAATACAAAGGTGTGACCATCATTGGATTAACTGACCTACCCAGCCGTATGGCTACTCAATCTAGCCAACTCTATGGCACCAACCTTTGTCATCTCCTCAAGGACATGGGTGGTAGTGAAAATTACCGTGTCGATATGGAGGATGAAGTGGTTCGGGGAGCCTTAGTCCTAAACGCTGGGGATGTAACCTGGCCCCCACCCAAGCGGCCTACACCTCCAGCACCTCCCAAACCCGCACCAGAACCCCAGACTGCGGTAACTAAAGAGCAGTCTGTGCCAGAGACGAAGAAATCAAAGGGTATCATGGGCTTGCTCTGGCCAGTGTTAGTGGGACTCGCCTTAGTTGGCTTGGGAATCGGAGCACCACCTTCTTTCCTCTCTCACTTCACGGTATTTATCCTGGCCTGCTTCGTAGGCTGGCAAGTGATCTGGAACGTAAAACCAGCCCTGCACACCCCCTTGATGAGTGTTACTAATGCCATTAGCGGCATCATCATCATTGGTGGAATGCTGCAAATTTCTGGCGCAGCCACCTCACCTACTACTATTCTGGGTGCGATCGCAATTTTAGTTGGAACCATCAACATCTCCGGTGGCTTCCTAGTAACCCAACGCATGCTCAAGATGTTTCAGAAATAGGTTAGCCGGTTAAAGGTTACAGGTTAAAGGTTACAGGTTGAAGGTTTGAAGGTTGAAGGTTTGAAGGTTGAAGGTTTGAAGGTTGAAGGTTGAAGGTTTGAAGGTTTGAAGGTTGAAGGTTGAAGGTTTGAAGGTTTGAAGGTTACAGGTTACAGGTTACAGGTTACAGGTTACAGGTTACAGGTTGAAGGTTACAGGTTATCTTCTGAACCTACCCTTCCGGAAGGCCAAAGGCCAACAACCAAACCACCTACCCTACACCGAACGCCAAAGGTGAACAACATTCAACCAACTAACCTTCAACCTTCAACCAACTAACCTTCAACCAACTAACCTTCAACCAACTAACCTTCAACCAACTAACCTTCAACCAACTAACCTTCAACCTTCAACCAACTAACCTTCAACCTTCAACCAACTAACCTTCGGGAACGCCAAGGGCGAACAACATTCAAGTTGAACACCATAAAACTAAGGAGACTATGTCAAATAATCTGTTGACAGTTGCCTATATTGCAGCTAGCGCTTTGTTCATTCTCAGCCTGGGGGGATTGTCTAACCAGGAAAGCGCCCGTAAAGGCAATATTTACGGCATTCTTGGGATGCTGATTGCCTTTGTTGCCACTGCCCTAAGTAGCGATGTAACGGCATACCTCACTCTGGGAGGGATGATTCTACCAGGAGTGATAATTGGTGCGATCGTGGCATCTCGGGTAGCCATGACCTCCATGCCAGAACTGGTAGCAATTCTCCATAGTTTTGTCGGTCTTGCAGCTGTACTGGTGGGTATTGCCAATTACCTGCAAGGGGAGGAATCCCTAACGGGTGCAGAAGTAACTATTCACCAGTTAGAAATTTATATTGGTGTGTTCATTGCGGCAATTACCTTCACCGGTTCAGTGATAGCCTTTGGGAAACTACGAGCTATCATCAGCAGCAAACCCCTAATGTTACCAGCACGCCACCTACTCAATCTGGCTATGCTTGGGGCTGTGATCGGGCTGGGTTACCAGTTCATGACAGCTGAGGGGACGGCTGGTCTGCAACCCCTGTTGATTATGTCTGCGATCGCATCAGTTTTAGGCATCCACTTAGTAGCTGCTATTGGGGGTGCTGATATGCCAGTGGTCATCTCCATGCTCAATAGTTATTCCGGATGGGCCGCTGCAGCAGCAGGCTTTATGCTGTCCAATGACCTGTTAATTATCACTGGTGCCCTAGTAGGTAGTAGTGGTGCTATCCTCAGCTACATCATGTGCCGAGCCATGAACCGTTCCTTCTTCAGCGTGATTTTAGGAGGCTTCGGCGAAGGTGCAGGAACTACAGCTAAAGCTAAAGGTGGTGATCAGCCCGAAGGTCAAGTCACCGAGACCACAGTAGAAGATACCGTAGAGCTGCTACAAGGGGCCAAGAGTGTTATCATTGTTCCCGGTTACGGTATGGCAGTAGCTCAGGCTCAGCATCCCGTGTCCGATATTACCAAGATTTTGAGGAATGCCGGTATCAATGTTCGCTTTGGCATTCATCCAGTCGCTGGACGATTACCAGGACACATGAACGTGCTGCTGGCTGAAGCAAATGTGCCTTATGATATCGTTCTAGAAATGGATGAGATTAACGAGGACTTCCCAGAAACCGATGTAGTACTAGTGATTGGCGCTAATGATACCGTTAACCCTAGTGCCATGGAAGACCCCAGTAGCCCAATTGCTGGCATGCCAGTCTTAGAGGTTTGGAAAGCTGGTACCGTGGTGGTGATGAAACGGGGAATGTCCAGTGGCTATGCTGGCGTTGGCAATCCCCTGTTCTTCAAAGAAAACACCAATATGCTCTTCGGTGATGCCAAGACTAACGTTAGCGCTATCCTAGGCAAGCTCGTAGAATCTAGCCGGGACAGTGCAGCATCCAGCTCAGGAAAAGTCTTAGCTACATCCTCTGCGGGCTGAGTAAGGGTTAGAGGGGAATGACACCCTCGTTAAGGCTCAAACCTTGACTTGATGTCGAGTGTGGCGGAAGGTAGGAGTGTGGGAAGAGAGGGGATATTTTCTGGTAAAAATTCCCTGCTATTCTCCCCTCCTTCTTCTTACTCTTGCCTATCTTTGTAAGCATGAGCTAAATACTTACATTTTATCTTTCATTTCACAGGATAACGGAAATAATTGATATGGGTTTTTCTGTAGACGTTACTAGCAGCAACTACGCCACTGAAGTTTTAGAAAAGTCTTTTGATAAGCCTGTATTAGTAGACTTCTTTGCTACATGGTGTGGCCCCTGTCAACTGCTCAAACCAACTTTAGAGAAACTAGCTAAAGAATATGACTTTGTTTTAGCAAAAGTTGATATTGACCGCAACCAAGACTTAGCGAACAACTTTAAAATTGAGGGAGTACCCGATGTCAGAATTGTCACCAATGGTGATATGATTCCTGGTTTTGTGGGGGTTTTACCAGAGATTCAGTTGCGGGAAATGTTGGCTAGGTTAAATCTGAAGTCTGAGCTAGACATTGGACTAGAAGAAGCTCGGGTTGCCATGGCAACTGAGGATATATCCCGAGCCAAACAGCTGTTTGAGCAGCTAATTGCCAAGTATCCAGAGAATCAACGTTTAGTCATTGAAGCTGCCAATTTTTTGGTTCATATTAATCAGGAAGAAGAGGCAACCACACTGTTAGAAACCATTGAATACAATGATCGAGAATACTTCCCCAGAGCTCAGGCAGTTAGAGCATTGATTCAATTTAAGCAGCAGGCGAATCCTATTGGGGAAAGTGAATTAGATCAGTTATTTGCTCAGGCATCTCGGTTAGTCGTAGAGGGAGATTATGAACCAGCTCTGAAAATATTTTTAGAAATTGTCAGTAAACATCGTAACTATAGAGATGATGGTGCAAGAAAATCCATGATTGTGGTGTTTGATGTGCTCGGTAATGACCATCCCCTGACGAAAAAGTATCAGCGGGAGTTGATGCTATCCCTATATTAGTTTTGGCTGACGGTTTAATAGGTAAAATCGAAAATAGAAAAAAAATAAATATCTTTTCAAGTAACAAGTTGCTAGTAACAAGTTTTATCCTGAAATATCAGTAGGGTAATCTGTATGAGCAGCTTCTAACTTCATCAAAATCTTCGGCTTCAGCTTTTCAAACTCTTGCTTAAGTATGCGTTTGCTCAACACTGGTTGATTAGTTAAGTTTATTGTCTTAGACTTATTCGCCCAATCGATGAATAGCTGGCGTTGGGCAGGAGCAATGGTTGAGGTCATTACATTAGCACAGTGTTCTGGTTCTGATTTGGCAAAAAACAAAATACGGTAATATCCAGTATCTCCCAAAAGTCTGATTATGTTTTGACCCTGATTTGTTTTGAGGTCTAAGTAGCAAGGAAACCAACAAGCACCGTGGTAGCGATTATGCACTGCGGTAATCCATAGCACCATTGGATGAGGTACCATCACATACAAGAATTGGTTGTAGCGTGTACTAACCTGACGGTTCTCAATCTCTTCTTTAGTAAGCATCACCCAGAGGGTAGGAAAGGTTGTGCTAGTGGTACGAATTATCTTAGGAAAGACAATAGATGCTTTAGGCTTGTCATCGGGCCAGGAGGTTCGCCGAGAAACATCATTCCCTGATACGGGAAGTATTTCTGTTGCCTTACTCAGAGGCTTCTCGGATAGTATTGTTTGAATCCGATTACCCAGATAGCGACCGCGATCATGACCTTCGTTTAATGAATCCAATGCTCGTAGGATCATCCCGACATTTTGAGGACGATCAGATACCTCTTTCGCTATACAGGTCATGATTAGGTTCTCTAGGGACTTCGGCAGCTTTAGCTTGGGGTTAATCGATCCAAAGGATTTAGGTGGGCTGAAGTGATGAGCTTTGTACCAACTACCAAAGGAATGATCTTCTGGAAGAATGGGCATGTGACCAGTTAACATCTCAAACATCATCACCCCGAGACTATAGATATCAGAGCGTTTATCTAGTTCCTTTCCCTCCATTTGTTCCGGTGAACAATAGGCTAGAGTACCCATAAAAGAATGGGTTTGAGAACCATCAAACTGAAGAAGCTTAGCAATGCCAAAGTCAAGGATTTTGATCAGTTCACCGAAGGAGGAATCTTCGACAACGAGAATGTTACTGGGTTTAATATCACGATGCACAATTGGAGTGAGTGTGCCTTTAAATACAATGCCTTGGTGAGCACATTGTAATCCCAGACAAATTTGGCGGGTAATATGCAAAAATCGGGGTAAGGATAGGGTTTTAGTGTGAATTATTTCGCTTAAATTTCCCCCTGCCAAGTATTCCATGACGTAGAAGGAAATATCGTTTTCATCTATGCCATAGTCCCTAACTCGCACGATGTGATTGCTTTTCTCACCAAGCAAAGCGCAAATCGTTGCTTCCCGCTCAAAGCGATCGCGCATTTTTTGGTTCAATAATGTATGGGAGAGAAACTTGACGGCAACCGTTACACCTCCGAGGAGCATATCTTTGGCTTGATACACTTGACCCATAGCACCTTTGCCGATCAACTTGACCAGTTGATAGCGATTGGCGAGTAGACGACCTTTGTTAGGGTCTGTGATCATAAGTTCTTTGGTGAGGTCTGGAAACTAACCTGTTCATGAATCATTAGTCTCTAGTCATCGCTAATTGGTCATTGGTCATTGGTCTTTTGTTAATACCAGGAGACTTAATGTGGATCACAAAGGACTAAGGACAAAACTGACTAAGGACAAAACTGACTAAGGACTAAGGAAGATGAACTCAATAGCAACGGTCACAGGCGTACTGCTTTTAAAACTTCCTTAATTCCAGAATACTTCTATTGTGGCTGACGTTCCAAAGTTGCTTCCATTGTGCTATTGAGATAATGACCTGCCATAATGCTACTGGAGAGGTAGTATATATTTTCATTACGTTGATACCGGGTTTCAAAACCACTGCGTCGTTGGCGATCCCCTAATACCCAATACCGTTGCACAATGGATTCTGGAGCCACCCATCCTTCTCCCTCGACACGACCTAGGAGGCTGTGCTGTAAGACAAAGGTATACTTGGGCTCGCCAGTATCGAGACGCCCCAGATACTGGCAATAGATATCCTCCCATTCACTATTGGGAAAAACCAGTCTTGTGACCATAGTAAACCAGTTTTCCCGACTCCAGGTAACCATAGTCCCACCTCTGACTACAATTAATTTTCCATTGCTTTCCAGCCAATTGCCCCGAAGTGTCCAGCGTCCTTCCTCCAATAAAAAGGTGTGAGCCACAGTGTTACTCTTTATCTGTTACTGAATATTACCCTCTCATTCCCCACTCATTCTAGCTGCTATACCTAAGGTTGTGGGGTTTACCCCCTCAGGTTATCCCATTGGCAAACTTCCGGGAGTAGCCCAACTCCTACGGATCAACAGACAAACTAGTTAAACTCTCCCCCAGACTCACCCACGGGGGATTCTAAGCTGATATGGCAAGAGCAGCTGATTAACTGCATTTCACAACGCTTACGATCCCTGTCTTGATGCAGTCGCTCATGGGGGGGACCCCCAAGACCGCGCTGCATCGCTAAAATACTGAGTTTTAGGATGACTGGTGTTGCGATCTCGGAGAATAGAGGTTTCCTAAACATACAGCCTCTGAAGCACCGGTTACTTGAGGTAGATTGCCGGGAATACCCAGGTTACGCCAATGAGCCAAAACAGCAAATGCGATCGCTTCTTTAAAATCCCGACTTAACCCAACCTGGTCAGTGGTTAATACTGGCACCGAATCTAGTCTAATTTGCAGCCGTTGCTTCAAGTATAAATTGCTTGCCCCTCCACCACACAATAGTACTTGGTCTGGCATTTGAGGCAAGAAGTTGCGATAGCTCTCAACAATAGAGGCAACAGTTAGTTCTGTGAGTGTTGCCAGGAAATCAGCAGGAGCAAGGTTATAGGCTTCACTTTCTACCAAACACTGCTTGAGATAATCTCGACTAAACAACTCCCGTCCGGTAGATTTTGGTGGCGGTATCTTGAAGAACTCTTGAGCAAGCCACTGTTCGACCAGAGCCTCACAGGGAGTGCCACTCGCTGCCCACTCTCCATTGTAATCATAGGTTTTTCTACCGTTGGTAAAATACTCGACAGCCAGATCTAACAGGGCATTCCCCGGACCAGTATCCCAGCCATATACCTGTTCCAACCAGTTCCCTTCACTAACTGGCAAGTAAGTAACATTACTAATACCACCAATATTTTGGATACATCGGTTATGGGTGGATGAGCGGAGCAAACAAGCATCTATCTTAGGAACCAGAGGCGCACCTTCTCCCCCAGCAGCAATGTCAGCCACACGGAAATTGCTGATGGTCTTGATACCGGTAATCTCAGCAATCACCTCTCCCCGTCCTAGTTGAAGGCTATATCCCAGAGTCGTTACAGGTTGTTCGGGTAGCGTGGCCTTTTGGCCAAGGTTAGCAGGTTGAAGGTTAGCAGGTTGAAGGTTAGCAGGTTGAAGGTTAGTAGGTTGAAGGTTAGCAGGTTGAAGGTTAGCAGGTTGAAGGTTAGTAGGTTGAAGGTTAGCAGGTTGAAGGTTAGCAGGTTGAAGGTTAGCAGGTTGAAGGTTATCAGGTTGTTCGCCTTTGGCGTTCGAGTAGGGTAGGTTAGCAGGTTGCAGGTTGTCTGGAAAACTTTCAACTTTCAACCTGTCAACTTTCAACTCGGATGAACCTTGGCCAATAGGCCACGCTACCCGAACAACATTAACCCCTAATGGTCGATGGTATACTGTTTGACCATGGGAGCCAATTAACTCAGCGGGGGGATGACCACTCCCAATTGCCAATGCTGCTTGGGCAAATTGAAATGCGATCGCATCATCCAATGCTGCCAATGCTGCCATGGATAGGGGACTTCCAGCACAGACAGCTAGAATTTTTTCCCTGAGTTCAGTGGGGTAGCCATAGGTAGCACCAGCCAGTAGCTCAATCTTTAAATCTAAGTCTGAGCCAGAAATTTCTACTAGTGCAGCATCGATGCCATCTACAGATGTACCGCTCATTAAGCCAATTACACGGGTCATCTTAAAATTGTGTTGGGTTAAGGTAAGCTAAAAATACCAATATAGGAGAGATACTGCAACTTATGGGTAATGGATGTAACGGATAGGAGGAGAGGGAACATAAAAACAGGTTTATTTTTCGCCTTATGTTAGCTACTGACTAGTAATTAATGTTTAGTTAGTCTATCGTTAACTATTTATTGTTTATTTCTAATATTACCACCTAACAATAACAAAACCCCTAAGACTTTAAGCGCAGGAATCAAAATAACTTGCTAATAACTTTAGCTGAGCTATCTTAAGATTTGGGTAATTGTTGAATGTTGGCAGAAAGTGCAGCAAAAAAACCCTAAGCCCGAAGGAACGGCTCAGGGTGGTAATTAAATTTCATCTACTTCTTTTAACTCCACCATTCCTGCCACTGTCTCCGGAAAACAGAAACTCGAATCCTCCTTTTCCTCTTCCCGTCTTACCCTGCACCGAAGCGCTAGCGCGTCTATGGGCTTTTGCGGTTTCATCAAGAACCATTAGCCCCATAAAGCACACGAGCATTATCACACAAAATCCCCATAGCAACCGACTCCGCCTCCTTAGCAGTCAAATCCCCATCGTGAATCGCTCCCTCCAAAACCTGTGCCAATACTATCCGTGCCCACTTGGCTCCCAAGTAATATAATTCCGGGATATTGTGAGCATCAGAAGAATACATCAGTTTACTGGTTGGCACAAATTCCAATAACTGCTGCACTACGTTACGCATCCCAGCTACACTTAAAAAAGGCACCGCTAACCCGAAATCTAAATACACCTGAGGATAGACCGCTGCTAGATAACCAGCTTCTTGGGTATAGGGATAAGACCCATGCAGCAGGACAATCGGAGCGTTACGGAAGCGTTGGTCTTCCAAAAGCGAACGCATATAAACTGGATTAGCCAGCGGCAAGTCTAAATCTGGGTCACCAAACCCTGTATGAAACTGCACAGGTAGTCCATGTTTAGCCGCCATCTCTAGCGCTTGGGTAATCAAAAAATCAATTAAAGGCTTATCTACCAGCCGCAGGGGTTTTCCCCTCAAGACCTCTTGCTTGAAGGAATCAAAACATTCCTTAGCTACCTCCTGTGGTATCTGTTGGATATCCAAACCTGTACGATAGGCAGCAATACTCTTGAAGCCTACCACTCCTGGTGGTGGTGGGTCAATGTTGTAGCGGAAATGGTCTAGGAAGGTAGCAAAGTCATCTATCTCACGGATGAGATTTTCTGCTAGATATTCCAAACGAAGGATGTGCTTTACTGGCAGAAATTGTTCATGCCATTCTCTAGGAAGAATCTTATTTGGCAGAAAACCATCATCTAAGAAAATTGCTTCTAGTTGAGATGATTTAAAACACTGCTGGGTTAGTTTTTTTAATCCCAATTGCTGGCGACGTTCAAGAATTGCCTCTTCCTCTGGTTCACACTCTAAGAGTTGGGAAATATCCCGAAGGCTTCGTTTGTAGAAAAGGCTGTGACGGGCATGATGATTAATCATCTCAGGGTCATAGGCTTCACTGAAGAAGGCAGGATAGGGATAATTAGCAGCAGCTTCAGGAGTTAGCAGGTTGTGAGCGTGTTGGTCAATAGCGTTGATAGTCCACAGGTTAATCATTTCAGATGATTAGATGCTAGAGATAATTGTCTGGTAGTTAACGTAAAAAAAAGTTTATTGAACTACGAAGGCAGGAAGTACCCGAAGACGCCTAGGGTCTGTTTGGAGGATTGGTAGCGATCGCTTTAGTTGTTGGTGGGGTAAACCATTTGGATGGTGATACCTCTAACTGTGTATTTGGTAACTGTGTCTTTGCTAAGATTGCTGGTAATATTATGACTGTAATCCCTGATTTTAAGTCAACTAGAATACTGCTTAACCACCAAACATGAAAAATTTACCGTTTCAAGTAGTAGTATCCCTAGCTACTTTGATCACGACAAGTATGGCTAGTGCTAATGCTCAAACTGTCGTTGCTCAGATGGATTTTGACCACCGTAACGCCTCGACAGAGAAAGTTGCTGCACAAGGGAGAATGATCAATGAGTTGTGGCAACAAGCCAGTCAGTTACGAGGAATTGGTAAGTATAGTGAAGAGATAACGATACGGTCGCAGATTGTAAAACTTCAGCCAGACTCTTTCTTAGCTTGGTATTGGCGAGGGGATACGTTGAGTAGCTTGGGCCAGTACGAAGCCGCGATCGCTTCCTATGATCAAGCGATTAAAATTAAGCCCAATTACCTTTTAGCGTGGTTTGAGAAAGGCAAGGCAAACCATAAACTAAAACGATACGATGCGGTGATTACGGCCTGGAAGCAAGCAGTTTCAATTCAAGCCACATCAGAATTTGAACAGCAGTTGGTACAGACAATTATTCCCAAAAAAATTGCCAGTGTGCTGCTTTATGATTTGAAACGGTATTCTGAGGCGATCGCATTCTACAACCAAGTACTGGAAGTGGATGCCAAAGCTGCTTCAATTTGGATTGACCGAGGCACAGCTTTTTATCAACTCGGTCGATATCAAAAAGCAATCACCGATTTTGACAAGGCGATTCAACTTGATGCTCAAAACTCTTTGGCTTGGAAACAGCGAGGATTTGCCGATACTTTTTAGCTGCCAAAATCTTCCAAAAAGTCAATCCTGGCTCACTAATGCAAGCTGATTTCTCAGCCAGGGGGTATCTCCCAAGGCTCGCAGAAATATACCACGAGCGCCATTGATGTCTCGATCCATAGATCGACCATCAATTTTTGATTTAATAATTTTACTTCCGCCGATGTTGACCAACTCCCCAGTCCAGCTGACAGTTTTACTCGTATAGGCTTCGCAGACGTCTATCACCATCTTTCCTGACTCTTGGGCTTTGTGCTTGAGAAATTCTTTGAAACGGTAATGAGCGAAAGAGAGCATATTGCGAACTGTTTTTGATCTAAGTTTGCGATCACTTTTTCTCGACATCTGAGAAGTCTCAAAGGTGGGAAGCAAAATTACATCAAAATTGTCAACTATAAATCTGGCAGCTTTGTGATGGATCTCGTTCACTAAGTTTTGAATCCTGATCACCATCCGCCTGGAAGCTTTTCTCATTCGACGCTTCTGGCCACCTTTGGCTTTGCTTATTTTTGAAATCAGATTATCCAGGTGTTGACATAAGCGTTGAATTTGAGAAAAATCACCATTGCCAATTTTTCCGACAGAAGTTTCACTAAAGAATGTCAAGAAAGTCCTAACTCCAGGATCCAAAGCAACTACTCTACCTTGGTTTTCGGCTTTAACGTTAGTCACTTTGTGGGGGACTACAAGGTAGTAGTCCCCATTAGTACTGGTCAATCGACAGTCACAGATATTATCAGGCAGGCTCTCGGCAAAGGTTAATTCCCCTAGTTTTGTATGATAGATCCCCTTGTCTGAAACTGCTGATTTAGGAATATAGCAAGACTGGACAGGATTCTTTCGAGATCTAAATCGAACTCGGTTAATTTGCTTAGTCTTTTTGTACTTTTTTTTAGCTTCCCTGACAGCGGTGCAGGCATCCTTAATCGCTATCGATTTAATTTGATAAGGTACTGCCTTGCACCACTCTGGAAGGTCATTTAATATCCCTGTTTTAATAGCCTTCCAGTTGGCTTTAACTTCTCCATTCTGGAGTATTTTGACGGTCTTATTGAAAACATAGCGGGACACTCCGAACCATTGACGAACAATAGACCGCTGTTCAGCATTGAGGAATATCCGAATCTTTTTTGATTTTTGCCCCGTATTTTCTGAGCCCGTGGACGCGACAATAGAAGAGGTGAATGATGGAGAGAAGATCTGCTGTAAGTTCTGATCAAAGACAACTTTTAGGTTGGTCGAGAACCAAGATTTTTCCACCGTTGATACTGACCAGGTGCTCAAAGAGTTCAAACCCGAATCGGGTAAGTCTGTCTCTACAGGCAACAACAATCGTGAGCTGATCTCCTCGCATAAGCCGCTCCAGTATGGTCTTAAGTCCCTTCCTTTTGTAGTTGAGACCTGAGCCGATGTCTTTGATGATTTCGGCTTGTGGGAAAAGGGAATGCATATAGGCGATTTGTCGGACAAGGTCGTCTTTTTGCTTGCTGGAGCTGACTCGGCAGTAGCAAATTGTGCTTGCAACCCGAACAGTTCTATCATCTGTAGATCTACGTCCGAAAGTGAGCAAGCTTTCGGGATCAAAGAGTCTTGTTCCTCCTGGAGTTTTTTCGCACCTGATCGTTCCATCATCCGCGTATTTCCTCAATGTGTTCTTGGAGAGTCCCGTAAGTTCGACCGCCTTACGGAGTGGTATTAGTGCCATGTTTTTATCTTGGCATATTTTGGTAGATATTGTAAGATATTATGTGTGCATTTTGGTTAACTGTCACGAGCCTCCTTCTAGAAAGTCATTATTTCATAGATTGGGCCAGGACTGTTCTACCCGAATAACAAGCTTTCTCTATTACAAAATTTACATTTTGTAGTATATTATGCTGTGTTGAGGCATTTGTTTAAACAGAGCTAGATGAGCAGACAATTGCCTAATTAATCAATTAATTAATCACGCTTGGGTTATCCGACATCGGGTAGCCTAACCCTCCAAGGGTTGGAACTAGTGAATGTGACACAAGGAGGAGTTTGTAACATTACTTAATATCCTGTGTCTAGTTCTACTCCAAGGATGGGGTAAATGAATTAAGTAGAAATGATATTGACTAGAAATTATATTGTATGCTATATTGCCAATGAGCTTGAAAAAATATAAGCTAAAATCTTTTTCAGGGTAAACGCATCTTATTTTCAAATGCCTACTGGATATGATATTCAAGCGATAAGTTTTTATACTTATTAGTTTTGAAATATCTGTTAGGTGCGCTTTCTGTTGGCGAATTTAATTCGCCACGGGTAGCACCTCTTGATGCAGTTGCTCATGGGGAAAACCCCCATGACACCACTGCATTGCTTCTGAGTAAGGCTTCTAAAAAGATGGGTTTGCCCTGAATTTTTTTGACTAAATGGCATTGTTTGTGGGAGCAGGTCAATTTTGTAAGAACACTTGAAGTACAGTGTTTTCGGGGCTTCAGTAGCAGTGATGAGTTATTTTAGTACATTTGTTCTGCGAATTTGACATCCTCCCTTGTTTGTTGGATAGGAGTTGAATTTAATTCAACTCCAGCTATATCGTTTATTTGTAATTCAGCCTAGTAGTTTACTACAACAAGTATGACAGGTTAATTATTTCTATAACCCTTAGATAATACGAGTCAGTTTAGATATAAATTACTTGTCAAAACGTCTATGGTAAAGTACTAGGTTCAAGTGCTTAAAGGATGCTGATAACTCTACCACTTTTACTAATGCTGCTTGTCACCATAGCCCTGGGTAGCAAGATATTCTTCCAGAGAAAATATGAGCAATGGTGGAAAGGACTTTCTCGCCAGGAGAAATGGTCATACATTAAAAAAGGAAAGCTACCTTCCTTAATAGAATTTGTGAAAAGTGACTTGGGAAAGTTACCGGAACCGGAACAGATTCTGGAAGATGCTGAATATGAGTCAATCTTTCTAAGCCTCTTAGAAGGTGTATCCACTGGATGGCAGAAAGCTGAGATTGAAGATTTTTTTGCTAAACAGCCAGTAAGTATTGATCAGTCTACATTTCAGTCGTGGCTACGCAAGTTTTGTCGTCGCCTTATGAAAGCACCTCAAGGAAACATTGAAGTTGCTCAGCGCATGATTAGCTTTGGTGAGATTGGGGATTGGCAGCTTGGAAGGATATCTAAGGAGTTTGGCGAAAAAATTTTAACCGCATCAAGGCGAGACACAGTTGTTGTATATGTTAATCCCTTTACACTACTTGGCTTAGATCCTGAAAAATACAATACTGTAGAAGATATATCTGCTACTAATACAATTCGCTCAAAGAAGAAAAGGTTTTTAGCAAAGCTAAAAATTAACGACAATCAGTTTGAATTGAAAGAAGGCTTTAAGATCAAGCAGGCAGAAGCATATTTGGAAGATCTTCGAGATGAGCAGAATAAAAAATTCCACTTTATTATATTTAAGGACAAAAAGCTACATGACTTTATAACTTTCGGAGATTTTCAATTTTTTGAGCAATATGTTCCTAAACCTGATTACCAGGATGAAGAATTCCGGGGATTCATTGGAAAATACTTTGCTCGACAGTATGGGAATAAACTTGATGAAGCGATACGCTTTAAGGATTTAGGTTCCATTAAGAGTTTGTTCTCAATAGAACTCTTAGTTCTTCCAGAGCATTATCAAATCTGTTTTGGTCGATCCTATGAATTTTTAGAAAGCTGCTGTAATGCTCTGAAGGAGATTGCTGATTTTGGTATAGATGCTAAACACTTTGATGAAAAAGAGCTTTTGGCGAAGATCCAAGAAGTTCTGGATATTGAGTTAGTGAATTCAATTAATCATCCCTTCTTTTTGATAGCTAAAGATCGGATATCTCAATGTCTTATTAAAATAGGAGTCGAACTATTTCACTTGCCAACATATGAGCATATTGAATATGAATTTTTGGTGGACTCTTCTCTGAAAGTTATTGACTTAGCATCTCAATTAAAGGTCTCGGAAAATACCAGCAAGAGGGTAAAAGAGATTAAAGATAAGATTATTGAGGATAAAGGCAAAAGTAAAGACCGTAAGCTAAATTTAAATCTTTATTTAAATGCTTCTCATCCACTTGAAATTACAGATGATTACATTAGATATGGAATAACAGTCTGGGTTCTAGAAAGTATTGAAGCTATTAAGTTAGTTCCTTTTGGATACAACTCGCAACTTCGTACTTGTTCTTTTTTGAATAATCAGGGACAACAGATTTCCTTTACACCGATGATGGATGATCTAAACTATGAAGATGAATTAAGAAAAGAACTAGATCTTTCGTTAAGAACGATTATGGCTAATCTTAAAGCAAAAATTCGGATAAAAATTTATACAGGAACAGTTGTAGAAATTGGTAATTGTTGTTTGTCTAGTCAAAAAATCTCTTCTAAAGACTCCACCTTTTCCTGTAGTTACAACGATTTCAAGCTAATTAGTTCAGATGATTATCCTAATTTAGTACTTGTCACAACAAACAAAAAGTATATAAATATATTTTTAGAAAACAAGGAAAATTTTGAAAATTATATCAAGTATGATAACAAGTTTAGGGATAAAGAACTAAGTATAGAACAGTATAAAAAAAGAATAGATCCTTATATTTTATCTAGAATCAAATCGGGAGTAATTAGTCTTAGAGATAGAGGAGCATTAATCGATACTGAGAAGGAATGGAATGGTGTACTGATTAGGGATGTGTTGAGGTTTCAGGAATTGATGATTACTGGAAAGATGTCAAGATAAGTTTTACTAAAAATTAAAATGATTCAATAAACTATTGCAGTCTACTGCAGTCTACCATGGAAAATAAATTAATTACCGAACAACTACAGCCCGATTTTTCTTCAGCCTTGTATCAAGTATTTGAAATCGAGAAAAAGCTGAAAAAACTGACTACAGAACATACAATTCATAGAAATGTAGACAAGCTCAAAGACTACTTTCAATCCTTGGGATGGTTTTATGAAATTCCCAAAGGAACCTATAATGAAACCCGGACTGATTGTGATGCTCATATCTCTAGTGATTCCCCTGAAGAATTGGTAATTTCTGAGGTGATCAAGCCAACGATTCGATACCGGGAGAATGAATCCTCTCCATCACGTATTGTTCGTCGAGCAACTGTTATTGTGGAATCTAAAGGGATCCAAGAAGAAGCTAGCGAAAAAATTAGCGAAAAACCTAGCATGATTCCCTCAAATATGAATATTTGTAAATTTATTAAAGAACAGTTTTCTCGTCTTAAGTTAAGATTTACAGGCAATAATGTCAGCTCTAAATAATTTTAGAGGATTTGTATATCAATGCAAATCACTATTTCATAGTTAGGTATTATTCACAAATTCAAGGAGATAACCGGATGGCACAAACAATCAATATTGGGATTGACCTGGGAACGACAAATTCTGCAATTGCTAAGTTCTCTAAAGGAAAAGTAGATGTATTTTATAATCCCACAGTTCACGGAAAGAGAACACTACCATCCGTTGTGGGATTCAAGAAAAATAAAATATTTGTTGGAGATAAGGCAAAAGAGTATTGGAAAAAATATCCTGAGAATGTAGTTGCTTTCTTCAAACGTAAGATGGGAACTGATGAAGAGTTTCTAATTGAGGCTCTCCAAGGGTCTAAAACACCCGTCGATCTATCTGCTGAAGTTCTAAAGGAATTAAAGACGTTTGTCAGAACTGGAGAAGTGGTTGATGCAGCAGTGATTACTGTACCGGCTTCTTTTGATACCAATCAGTCTCAGGCTACAGAGAATGCTGCTCATCAGGCTGGAATTCAGCAAGTGTTTTTGCTTCAGGAACCTATTGCTGCCAGCATAGCCTATGCCAATCAGGAGAAAGGAGTAGAGTTTGATGAGCAAAAATGGCTAGTTTATGACTTGGGGGGTGGAACCTTTGATGTTGCCCTTCTGGAGGTTGGTGATGAAGAAATGATAGTTCTTGGTAACAAAGGTAATAACTTTTTAGGGGGAGCTGATTTTGACAACATTATTGTTGATTACATTTTAATTCCTTCTATAGAAAAGCAGTTGGGTATCAGTGGTTTATTAGGTGAAGTAAAGAGCAAAAGCAGTAAGTATAATTCTCTTTACTTCAAACTTTTGCTCAAAGCGGAAGAAGCTAAGATTGCCCTCTCTTCCATGGAATCTTACGACCTAGAGATTGAGGAAATTGAAGACGATGATGGTGAAGAGCATGATCTGGAAGTAACGATTACACGCTCTCAGTTTGAAGAGTTAATCCAGCCTTATATTGATGAGACCATTGCTTTAATTAAATCATTGCTACAGAGCAAATCTCTCAGTTCATCGGATCTCAAGTTTGTATTGATGGTGGGGGGATCTACTTACATACCCTATGTGCGTCAACGCCTAGAAGAATCATTACAGATACCGGTAAATTTGGATGTTGATCCTACAACGGTTGTAGCAGAGGGAGCTGCATTGTTTGCTGCAACTAAACCGAGAAAGATAGAGGAAAATTCATCAAAGCCTTCTCCCAGTGGATTAACACTAAGGATGGAATACCCCCATGTGTCTCGTGATTTGGAGGAGTTTCTTGAAGCAAGAGTAGAAGGGGCTTTAGAGGGTCTTTACTACCGGATTTTGAGAGCCGATGGAGGTTTTGATTCCGGGCTGAAACCCCTACAACGAGAGATTGAAGAAGATTTACCTCTGGTTGAGCAAGAGCAGAATATCTTTGAATTCAAGATTTTTGATAGTCATGGTAATGCAGTTCCCATTGATAACAACACAATTCAAATTTATCAAGGGATAACCACTGTTAGGGGACAAACCCTACCCCATGACATTTGTATTGAGATTGAGGATGAGAATTCTAAACAGACACGCTGTCAAGCTATTCTCAGGGAAAATAGCACTCTTCCCCAAAAACAGGACTATGAGGTGCAAGTGTCCAGGTTGGTGCGCCATGGCACAGATGATGAAATCCGAATCAATATCCTAGAGGGACCAGAAGATGCATTACCTCAAGCCAATCAGACCATTGGCTATTTAGTCTTAAAGGGCACTCGGTTTACCAGGGATATTCCAGCAGGAACTACGATTGAGATCACAATTGAAATGTCTGAGTCTCGGACCTTAAAGCTATCTGTTTATATTCCCTTGGTTGATCAGGAATTTAAGGAAGTGTTTGAGCCGAAGCAGCGTAGTGTGTCCTTAAACCAACTGAAGTCCGAGGTGCAGAATTTGTCCTCTAAAATTTCCAGTGAAATTGTGGAGGCTCAACAAAGGAATGAACAGGTTGTGGTGCAAGAACTCAAGGAAAAACGGGAGCAGGTTGATGAAATTAGCGCTAAGCTGCTAACCGTCAAGGCGGACGATGTGACGGATATACGCTATCAGTTAGAAGATGACAAGCGAAAGGTAGCCCAAGAGGTGGATAGCTTGACTCGTGATAAGTATATTTCTGCTGCAATTCAGAAGTATCAGGAGGCAAAGAGATTTTGCTGCCGTACTATTGAGGACAGTGGCTCTGAGGCTGATAAACGAACCTTGAATCAACTGCTGCAACAAGAGGAAGGGGTGCTGAAGTCTGGGAGTGTATCTAGGATTAATGCTACGACTGAGCAATTGAATCAACTGGGTGTGACGGCACAGATGAAAAGCCCGACATTCCATCTTAGTCTGTTTGCACACTTAGTAGATCAGACAGAAGATTTTGTTGATCCTGCTGAGGCTATAAAACTGTTGAATTTGGGAGCTAAGTATTTTGAGAGTCGTAATGTTGAGAAGTTGGAGCAGGTTAACTTGGCATTGCTCAATCTTCTGCCTCCTGATAAGAAGAGTAAAGTAACTGGAATGAGTGGAGGTACAAATATTCGGAAGTCACAATAGATAATTGTTTGAGTATTAAAATGACAATTCTAAATTATTAATTAACAATGTTATCAAGCTAGGTAGAATTAAAACATGAGTGAAAATAAAGAAGAGTTCAGCTTTGTCGATCAGCTTTGGGGCTTTGTTAAGGGAGCAGGAAATGGTGCGATTGAAGGGGTGATTGGAACATATGATTTGACGACGGATTTATTAGGTACTTCATGGTATTTAACTGGTGGATGGTATTTTAACCCTGAAAAAGCACACCAAAGGTGGGATAGCACTAAGGCCTTTGCAAACTGGGGGGGCGACAAGCGGCCTGTAACCCTTGATATATATTAAATTGAGCGAATTATGGTAAAAAAAGATAGGTCATAAATTGTCAATACGACCTACCAATCGAGAATGATACAAGAATTATATCAA